>JBDSKU010000115.1:0-3616 GCA_039916745.1 Nitrospiraceae bacterium | reverse complement strand
AGCGAGCCTCTCAGATGTCGGAATCACAGGAAGAGCTTTCCCGTTCGCCAAGATCCATTCAAAGGGCGAGTGGCTCACACGAAGTGTCTCATCGACGCGATTTTCAACCTAGGAGCCTGTCCGACATTGAAGAAATTGACCGATTTGGGGGAATGAAATCATATTGACCGAATCGAGATCGTTGATCCTGAGCCAAATACATGCGCTGAAATTTTCATGTTTCCTAATGTCGGACAGGCTCCTAGCCAGTCACTATGTAGCGGACAACCCGCTGAACCCCGCACAGACCTCTAGGCCAGACCATCCATGTCATACGTATCCAGAAGATCGCGCGCTTCAACAATTCTATTTATTCGTCAGCAGATAATCGATTCGTTCGAGCTTCACCACCGGCATAATCACGCCGAGGCCCTCTTGGTCATGCGAGAAATCGTACAGCACCGACTCATCAGGAATGAGCCTCCCCGTCATGACCACCGTGACGTCGACCGGCTCACCCCGCGCAAATCGATGTTCCAGCTCGCTCCGCAGCGTCGTTGACGCCTTCGCCAGAAGATCGCCCGAGAGATCCTCATATTTGAAACGCACAAGACCCCACCTGCTCGCGGTAAACCTGGGACCGAGTATCACGCGAAATCCACCAGCGTCCGCATCGTACCGAGACAACTCTCCGAACCAGAGGAAGGTGACGAGCCGCGTCAACGCGGGATTGCCTGCACGTTTCGCATCGCGTTCACGGTTCAACATGAATAGCCGCTCGTCATGCTCAGAATCGTGATGGCCACGACCGTAGACCATCGCCCAGTCAGGTGGGGCACCATCCAGCGCGTCAAGAAACTGTTCAATGGAATGTGGGTCGATCAGGAGATGAGAGTCTGGTGGCAGGATACGATGAAGATCCTTCGGCGCAATCGTCAGGAGTGGACTCGTGCCAATGTCCTCTTCTGCCCGTCCCTCCTCGATCGGCCCAAGGATCAGGAGAAAGACGGCGATGACCGACAGCGCCCACATGGGATGAAATCACTCCGTTGCAGCAGCGACGGCCTTCTCGAAACTTGCGCAGAGGGCTGTCACCGCCTGCTGCTCACCCGTCAATACGCCACATTCGATCAGCACTGCCAGACGAGGCTGTGGGTCGATCCGGCGCAACGCCTGGCCGGTGAATCCGCCGGACTCAATGACTTTCCGATAGGTCCCCAGCCACGAACCGGTCACGGCTCGCAGTCCGGCATCGGTCGGTTTCATCCGACCAAGCTTCACCTCTTCAAGCAATTTGGTGAGCGGGTCGGACTGAGAGATGATGGCAATCGCGCGCTGCAGATTCTGCTCGCCTGATTCCATGATCAATTGGTGGAACAGGAACCGGGACCACGCGGGTCACCGCAACTTCCGCAGGAACCGCCCCCATTACCCGGCAACACCCAGCCATCCGTGCCCCCGACTCCGAACGAAGAAATTTGCTTCTCCAGCTTCGTCGTGTTGCACTTGGGACAGGCCGCCGGTGTGGAGCCATAGACCAAAAGCTCGAACCGATGATTGCATTCGCCGCA
Source organism: Nitrospiraceae bacterium (assembly GCA_039916745.1). Taxonomy (GTDB): domain Bacteria; phylum Nitrospirota; class Nitrospiria; order Nitrospirales; family Nitrospiraceae; genus Palsa-1315. Next base: position 2,066 of record JBDSKU010000115.1, on the reverse strand, counting down.
GACATATTCGAAGATAGGCATGAGTCATACTCCTTTATCTAAGGGGTATTATAAGATCGACCAGGCCAGTTCGCAATCAGCGAGGGGTTCTATGTACCAAGAAGAGAAGACCTTTACCTTTCGATTCAGCCTGGAGGCCTCCTTTCCGGACGACTATGAGGGCGACGAGGAGGCTCATGCCTGGGTGCGGGAGTGGGAAGCGCGCATCAAGCCGGATCTACTCAAGGTGCTCTTCGACTCGTTGCGCCAACACAAGGCCTGGCAGCCCCACGTGCGCAATCGCGGAAAATCCCCGGCCGATGAAATTGAAATCGTCCTGTCACGGAACTTTTCCAAACCCCAAGGATTCAGCCTGTCGTGACCATGCCCCCGCCTCTGGGCCTGTACCTCCACATCCCCTTCTGCCGCCAGCGCTGCGACTTCTGCTCTTTCTACCTGGAAATCCATCGCGAGGGGCGTGCTGACGCCTTTGTCCGATCCCTCTTGCATGAGATCGGACTAGCGGCGCAGCAACAGATCGCTGTAGGCCGCCCTGTCCAATCCGTCTATCTTGGAGGTGGCACACCGACGGCTCTGACCGTGGCTCAGCTCATCGCCATCCTGTCCGAGATTCGGAACCAATTCAGCCTCACCTCAGACTGTGAAGTCACCGTGGAAGGCCACCCCTCGACAGTCTCCGAGCAGGACCTTGTTCAACTACGTCAGGCCGGTGTGACCCGCCTGAGCTTCGGTGCAGAATCGATGGAGGATGGCGACCTCGTCAGAATCGGTCGGCCCGGCGCCGTCAGTGAGACCGTCACAGCCATGGCGAAGGCCAGATCCGCCGGCTTCACAAATATCAACCTTGACTTGATGTATGGGCTGCCGGAACAAAGCCTGAAGAGCTGGGAGCGAACCCTGGCCCATTGCCTGGCACTCCAGCCGACGCACCTTTCTTGTTATGCACTCACAGTGGAACAAGAGACGAGACTCGCGTCAAATATCCGGCTCGAACGGAGTCCCGCACCTGACGAAGGCCTTCAGATTGAGATGGACGAGGCTGCGCAGAGGATACTCTCGGACGCAGGATATGAGCGGTATGAAATATCGAACTATGCCCAGCCCGGACATGCCTGCCGCCACAATCTGCTCTATTGGACCAATGGGGAATATCTGGGATTCGGCCCCAGTGCCCAATCCTATCTGGACGGAACAAGATTCGGCAACGTCGCAGACCTCGATGCCTACAACCGCTCGCTGACCGAATGCCTCCTCCCCATCGAGGAGCGCCTTACGCTCTCGAAAGAAGAACAGCTTCGAGACGCCGTGATTTTCGGGTTGCGACTGATCCAAGGAATCCCCTCTCACAACCTGCATCAACATGCGCTGAACTATAGACACAGCGCTATTACCGCGCAGTTGCTCGCGCAAGAATTGATCGAACAAGACGGTGAACGCAGCAAACTATCGGCGAGAGGCCGACTACAGGCCGATATCATCGCTGAGAAGCTGTACTAAGAAGAGCGTACCTCCTGAAGCGTCATTCGAGAACGACGAGGGACGAGCGACGGCCTAGAAAGACGGCCATCTTGACAGCCTACGAGAGAACACAAGACGTCTGGCTTTCGACATTGACTTTTCTCCTTGGCCGGATGGACACTGAAGCCACATCACGCCGGAGGTAACATGCCTGTTAATATGGATCCTGCCAAGAAGCGAAGACCACACCCCTTACCAACAGAGACAGTGTCGCTTCCCTCCGAGAAAGACAAGACGCTACCGATAAAAGCGACTCAATTCGGTCAAGAGACGGAAGAAGATCGGGTGAAGGATCTCGCGGATGCGGAGCTGAAAAATCTGTGGGACGCCACCGAAGTCATCGACATGGATAAAGTCTGAGACGAGCCAAGTCTCTCTGGTCATCTTGTCTATCTCCTCCCTCTCGCGGATGCTCAAAAAGGCCGTCAGCAAGGCCGCAGCTGACGGAAGCACCGGAGGCGTCGCCTCTAGGCAACGTTGAGGATGATTTCAAAGCGAGAACGGCGCTGGCGAGGGGTCTCAGCATTCCTGTCAGGAGGGCAGAAAGA
>JBDSKU010000114.1:0-6854 GCA_039916745.1 Nitrospiraceae bacterium | reverse complement strand
ATAGTTCTCATCGTGCTTGGCCAGCACCTCGCTGGCGATGAACGTCCCATCAGCCCCGAGTTGCCCCTGCGCCACAGCCCCCTTCCCCTCCTTAAAGAGGTCGGGAAGAATTCCTTTGAACATCACGGGCACGCGCTTCGCCATGTCGGTCACGATGAAATGAACGGTGAGCCCGTCGCCTTCACGCGTCAGGCTGCCACTTTCAACCATCCCGCCGATCCGGAAGCTGCGGCCCTGAGGCACCTCACCATTGGCGACTTGCGTCGGGGTAAAAAAGAACACGAGGTTACTTTGGAACGCATTCAGCACCAACACCGCCGCCACGGCCACCGCCACGAGACCGAGCCCGATGAGCACAAAACGTTTCTGTCTGGGTTTCATCGTCATTCCATTCACTGGTCCTGAAGTGATGTACGGGCGCCCTCACGCGCCGCCGCATGGCGCCGCCGCACGGCGAACACTTCCCACAGCATACCGAACGCCGTGACGCCAAACGACGTCCAGACATAGAGGCCATATCCGCCCATGGCGACAAACTCTGACACACTCCCCCACTGCATCAGGGAACCTCCAGCGCGTCGTGATGCGACGGGTGCGTTCCCCAGGAGGCTTGCCGCTCACGTTCGAGAATCACGCAACGCATGCGCGCCAGGGTGACGGCGAGACTGTACATCCAGAATCCTAGCGTCATGACCAACATCGCCGTGAGCATCGTCGCCGCCATTTTTGGCGCAGCCGTCATGCTCACCGAAGCCCCCTGGTGAAGCGTATTCCACCAACGCACGGAGAAATAAATAATGGGAACATTCACGACTCCGACCAGCGCGAAGACGGCGCTGGCACGATCGGCGCGGCGGGTGTCATCGATGGACGTGCGGAGCAGCATCACCCCGCCGTACAGAAACAGGAGGATCAGTTCCGATGTCAGCCGGGCATCCCAGACCCACCAGGCGCCCCAGGTCGGCTTGCCCCACATGGCGCCGGTCACCAGCGCAAGAAAGGTAAAGAGCGCCCCGGTTGGAGCAATCGCTTGGGCCATCATGAACGAGGGGCGCGCATTGAGACCTAATCCAAGGCCGGCCCAGATGGCCATGACCACATCGAGAAACATCGACATCCAGGCAGCCGGGACATGGACGAAAATAATGCGATAGGACTGTCCTTGTTGAAAATCGGTCGGCGCCACAAAGAATCCAAGATAAAGACCTACCCCGATCAACAGAATCGCTGCGGCAGCACACCAAGGCATCAGACGTCCGGCCAGGGGATAGAACGCCTGAGGCGACGAATACTTGAACCAATTGATTCGAGTGAGACCCATCATAGTCGTGATTATTCCAGCGCGATCCGTAACGATGTGGCCGTGGCCCAGGGCGCCAGTGCGAGGGCCAGTAACAGGCCAGCGCCCAAGAGCGAGAGATGCGCGCCGGCGCCGATCCCCGATGCACTGCTCGAAACGGCGCCGGCGCCGAAAATCAGGACCGGAATAAACAGCGGCAACACGAGGAGCGCAATCAGCACGTTACTGCCACGCACCCCCAGGGTCAACGCAGCACCGATCGCCCCGATGAAGCTCAACGTCGGCGTGCCCAGTAAGAGCGACAGAGTCAGAACCCCCAACGCTTCCCCGGTCAGACCGAATTGCAAGCCAAGAAGCGGCGAGAGGAGCACCACCGGCAACCCGGAGATCAGCCAATGCGCCGTCACCTTCCCGATGACCAGCAGGGACAATGGTTGTGGGATCAGCAGCATCTGCTCTAATACTCCGTCAAGATAGTCAGCCGCAAATAGACGACCCAGCGACAGCAAGCACGACAGCAGCGCAGCGACCCACAAGACCCCCGGTGCGATCGTCCGCAGAATCGCTGGCTCAGGCCCGACGCCCAAAGGAAACAGGCTTCCGACCAGGATGAAAAACAGCACCGTCGTCAGCACATCCGAACGGCGTCTCAGCGCCAACAAGAGATCCCGTCGAATGATTTCACGCAGGGCTGCGAGCATGCCATGCTGATTCATCCAGCGAGCCTCAGCTGATCGAGGCGATCGGCGCCGACAGCGATCTCTTGGTGAGTGGCCGCAATAACGATCCCGCCGTTACTGAGATGCGCCCGCAGCTGCTGCATGAGCAGACCGGTCGCCGCCGCATCGAGTGCCGCGAACGGTTCGTCCAAAATCCAGAGTACCCGCTGTGAGACCCACAAGCGCGCCAGTGAGACCCGGCGCTTCTGTCCCTGTGACAGTACCCTCGTCGGCAACCGGTGAATAGCTCGCGCAAGGCCAACCGCCTCCAAGGCCTCACAGGTTTTCCCCTCTGAGGTCGCTTCACCGGCCAAGCGAGCTGAGATCGTGACATTTTCAACCGGACTCAGGTCATCTTTCAGACTGTTCAGATGCCCGATATAGATCAGGCTGGCCAGATACCGTTCCCTGTATGCGCGGACGTCTTCTCCATCCCACAGAATACGTCCCTGCTCCGCCGGCAGCAGGCCGCACAACATGCGTAAGAGGCTGGTTTTTCCGCTCCCGTTCGCTCCCGTCACCGCGAGGAGCCTGCCCCGCTCTACCGTGAAGCTCAGCGCCGTAATAAGCCGACGTTCCCCACGAACACAACTTACGTTGTCTGCCTTCAACATGCTAGGAAAAGTCCCACCGCTCGAGCACAGGATCGTCCAGACCAGCCATCCGAATCATGCGATACCGCGCGCACCAATAGGATACGTCTCGTCATAAAACGGGACGAACCTATCATGTCGCAATATTATCCACGTCGAAACTGAACATTACGAATGAACGACTCCCCCTCGACTTGCGGACTCGAAACAGTATCGGCATTCACCGTAAAGGCCGTACGCTCAAACGGAGGCTCACCTCGATCGCGTGAGTCGCATGAGGGTCAGATATTGCCAGTCCGAGGCAACTGCTTGCAAGGAACAGGAGACAGGAAGACGCCTCCCTCACCGTTTGCCGTTCGGCCTCACCACGAGAACCCCATCTCGGATCGTGACAAGCACGGCGGACACGCGCAGATCAGCTGCAACCACTCGATTCAGCTCTTGAATCGCCGCCGTCTTCTCATCCGGCGGCGGCTGCTTGAGGACATCGCCGTTCCACAAGACGTTATCGATCAGAATCACGCCGGTCGGCGAGAGCAGATCCAACGCCCGGCGATAGTAATTCAGATAGTTCACCTTGTCGGCGTCGATAAAGATCAGATCGAACGGTCCCGTGAGCGCGCGCATCGTATCGAGCGCAGGCCCCATGCGAATCTCGATCTTCTTGCCAAGGGGCGATCGCGCGAAATACTGGCGCGCAAGCGCAGCAGACGCTTCATCGACTTCGCACGTGATCACCGTTCCATCCGCCGGTAACGCTTCCGCAAAACAGAGGGCGCTATAGCCGGTGAACATGCCGATCTCCAGCACCCGCCTGGCCCCCACCAACTGCGCCATCATCTTGAGGAAGGCCCCTTCGAGCGGCCCAACCATCATCTGCGGAGCCTCTATACGCCGCTGCGTCTCTTCCCGCAAGGCGCGACAGAGATCCGACTCCGGCATGGAATGGGCCTGGGCATAGTCTTCGATGTCGGCAGAGACGACGGTCTTCATTCCTCGGCCTCACTCCTGGTTTGAAAACGGCGAGTTCGTTGCGTACACTGCATCAAACGTGCAGGTCCGCGCGATCATACCATGCCGATTCCTGGAGGAGACACCCTACCGTGAAGACCCTGAAGACTGTGGACGCGTTGACGACCAGACTCTTGGAGATCCAGCGCATTAACAGCGCGGCCTCACTTCTTTCCTGGGATCAAGAGACCTATATGCCGGCCGGCGGAGGAGAGGCCCGTGCCGAGCAGATTTCGACGCTCCAAGGCATTGCGCACCAGAAGCTCGTCTCACCGGATATTGAACGCTTGCTCGCCGCCTGGATCGATCCACAAACCGGCGCCATCCAGGACAGCCCAGGGGATGCCTGGGACGAACCCTCTCGCTCCTTGCTCCGTGAAGTATGGCGGGACTACAGCCGCGCAAAAAAGCTACCCTCCGAATTTGTCATGACGCTCAGCCGGGAATGTTCGCTGGCACAGCAAGTATGGGCCGAAGCAAAGAAGGCCAGCAACTTCGCCATGTTTCTTCCCAATCTCAGGACCATTCTGTCGCTCAAACAACAGGAAGCCCAGTATCTCGGCTATCGAGATTCGCCCTACGATGCGTTGCTGGATGCGTATGAACCAGGCTCGACGATTGCCGCACTCCGCCCGCTATTCGCAAAGATCAAGGCGCGGCTTGTTCCACTGCTGCAAAAGATTCAGAACAGTTCAGTGCCAATCGACGATGCCGCGCTCTTCCGCAGCTTCGACGTGACCCGACAGATAGAATTCGGCCGGTTAGTCTTGATTGCCATGGGCTACGACTTTGAGCGGGGACGCCTCGATCTGTCGGCGCACCCCTTCACGACCTCCTTTCACCCGACGGACGTGCGCGTCACGACGCGTGTCTTCGAACATGACCTCCAATCCTGCCTGTTTAGCTGTATCCATGAAGGGGGCCATGGCCTGTACGACCAGGGACTCGATACGAGCTACTACGGGACGCCGCTCGGCGATTCAGTCTCGCTGGGCATTCACGAAAGCCAGTCACGCATGTGGGAGAACTGCGTGGGCCGCTCGCGATCCTTCTGGCACTTCTTTTATCCCATACTGCAACAGACCTTTCCTCAGCAATTAGGTGCTCTCGATGAGGAACAATTCTATGCGGCCATCAACCGTGTCAAACCGTCGATGATTCGAGTCGAAGCCGACGAGCTCACCTACAATCTTCACATCATGCTGCGATTTGAAATCGAACAGGATCTCATCGAAGGGCGGACGAACCCCGAGGACCTGCCGGAGATCTGGAACCGGAAGATGAAAGAATACCTGGGCATCGTCCCCGCGAACGATGCGGAAGGGGTGCTGCAAGACGTGCATTGGTCGTTTGGCGCCTTCGGCTACTTTCCAACCTACACGCTCGGAAACTTGTACTCCGTTCAATTCTACGAACAGGCCCAGCGGGAAATTCCACGGCTGGAGGAAAAAATTACGGCAGGGCAACTCATGGAACTGCGACGATGGCTCGGGCAAAAGATTCATCGCTGGGGCCGGATGTTCACGCCGGACCACCTGGCGCAACGCGTGACGGGGAAAAGCCTCGATCCCGAACCCTTCTTATCCTACGTGGAAAAGAAATACAGCGAGATCTACAAGCTCTAGCGGGCCACGTAAAAACAACGCCATCAGCAAAGACTTACAGTCCGCAGATCGTGAACCGCAGACGATACACACAGGATGCTCAAAACGTTCGTTCAGCAATGCCGCAGCGAGTGAAGGGCCGAGGCGTACCCGTGGGGTAGTTGAGGGTCTGAGCGATGCGAGAACGCCGCTGGCGGATGTTTTCAGCACCCTGCTGGCGAGACATTAATATCCCATCGCCTGATTCAGCTTGGCGAGCGCCGGCGCAGGCAGCAGAAACTCCGCCTGCACCTCGATTCGGGACGGAACCAGAAGAGTCGTATGGAAGACAATATCGCGAATTGCGATCTTAAACTCAGGATCCTGAGGCGTACTGAGCTCAACTGACTCGACCGATTGGGTAATGGCTCCGCTATCTTGAGGGCCGTAGACCGTCACGACCGCCTTCAAAATCTCCACGATCTTCTCGTTCGTCTCAACCCCCTCAATGCCCTTCTCCAACAAGGGAATGGCCTCTTCCCGTGCCTGGTCAGACAGCGTGAAGTTTTCCACCCGCTCTTTCCGGCGCAATGAGGTGAGATCGTTGTCGAGATCCTTGCTGAACGCCCCGTAGGCGAATCGGAAAAATTCAAAGTGGAAGCCCTTGAATCCCTTGCCGAACATTTGCAGTTCGCATAAGAAGCAGAGCTGTTGCAGTTTCACATCGCTGAGCAGCCCATGCGGCTCCGCCAGATGCAGGACATAGAGCAGAAGGGCGCGGTCGACCGTGATTTGATTGGGTTTTCGCATTCGCTGGTGCCTCGCTCGTGCCGTGTTTGGGACGGCGCACTATAAACAGCGCCGGAGTTCTCCGTCAATTCCTCTTCCCCGCTCCGGCTCCCAACAGGATGCCCCTTGACCGGCTGGGCCGTTTCGTCTTTAATGGGGCCCCATGGGAGACCCCTCATGGCAGTAAAGTATGTGAAAGAAATGGAGGCGCTGAAGGAGCACCTTGGCAAGCATCAGCTCAAACTCACGCGCCAACGTGAATTGATTCTGAGCGCCTTCCTCCGGCAAGAGCACATTACGGCGGAAGCCATGTATCACCAACTGGCCAAGTCCGATCCACATCTCGGACTTGCCACCATCTACCGGACGCTCAATCTGTTCTGCGATGCCGGCCTCGCACAAGCCCGTCACTTCGGCTCTCAAACCAAGTACGACAATATCTCCCATAAAGGCCACCACGATCATCTGATCTGCACGGGTTGCGAGAAGATCGTGGAGTTTGAAAACGAGGAAATTGAACGACTCCAGGAAGAGGTGGCCACCAAAAACGGCTTTATCATCAAAACCCACCGACTTGAGCTCTATGGCCTCTGCTCGCGCTGCCGCCATTGACGAAACCGCCTTTTTTTAGTATCATTTTGAGACAGCTTATCAATTTCAATTCCATAAGGACCCCCATGCCATTCGCTTGCTTGCGGCTAAGATTGCAACGGACAATCCTCTCCGGTCTCGTGTTACTCCTCATCGCCGGGATCGTCGCACCCTCCACCCCGGCTGCCGATAAGCTGACGATCTATTCCGGCCGTTCCGAACGACTCATCAAGCCGGTGCTCGACGCCTTTACGGCAAGTACCGGGAT
>JBDSKU010000113.1:0-5750 GCA_039916745.1 Nitrospiraceae bacterium | reverse complement strand
TGTAGTTGGCTTTCATCGCATAGGCAGGCTTGTCGCTTCGCCGATCTAACGAGTCCCAGCCGTTCACGAGCCCTCCCTGCAACGTGAACTGCGGAGTCACATTCCACGTGGCAAGACCGCCCTAATGGGTGAACGGACCGGCGAACTGATACGAATATGATTTCGAATAAAAGAAGTTTGCGGGCGCCGGCACCCCTTCGTAACCGACAATCGTATAAAAGTGCCCCGCCTTCACCGAGAACGTCTAGTTGCCCGCTTCAGCATACATCTGAGGAAGCGTCACTCCATGCTGTTCGTGACTTCATATAGGGGAACCGGACTGATTCCGTTCGATCCCGTTGCTCTGGGCCAGGAAGTAATCGTATCCGTACATCGCATCGACCCGGCCGCCCACGTCGATCCCGCTGATGTTATGCAACGCTTTCTCCACAACGAGATACAATTGGTTCAGTTGCGGTCTATCGCGATCCACAGCGTTGTAGAGCCCGTTGAAATGCGACGTCGGGCTCGAACCGTTGAATGTATAGCCTCCATCGACCCAGCCCCGCACCGAGACCGGCCAGCTCTGAGAAAAGAGCCGATGAAGCCGGCGCAGCAACCTCCTCCGCCCGGACCTGGCTCGCGCCACTGGTCAACCACAACACCGCGCAAACCCCCAGTCCCAATCTCCACCTATCGAACATGTATATATACGAAACAGGGCCGCTCGCACCAACTCGCGCTCCTGCCCTGAATCAAATGTCAGGCCTGCATCAGCAAGAACAATACCGAACCCTGCAGAGATCGATCATGTTCAGCATCCCGTCATTTCACTCAACTCTGCCATAATGGGCAGCCGCCGTAGAGATACGCCACTGTGACCAAACGTAGATACCTGTATGACCGCTCATGGCATGAATGAAACAGCAGGGGATGGCAAGGAGCTTGGCGAAACATGCAGACCTCTGCTGACGAACAGAGACGGCGAAATACGTTTGCCGACAGATCGGCAAACGCTCTACAATCCATCAGAGCACTGCCTGCCTGCACCCGAGTCAGAATAGCCGGTTAGTCTGATTTTCCCGTCAGACAGAAATCCTACTACATGAATCACACGCCTCCTGCCAAGTACAATGGGGCAGAGGCGGAAAGAAGCGACTGCAATGCCAGGAGAGAGTCACACGTGAAAGGACGTACGGGGAGTTCAGGCGAAGACCAGGCAATCCCGCGCAGGGGCCGGACATCGAGCTTGTACAAGAGACGCGGTGGCAGGCACGGCATAATAGAAAAACTGAGATGGGGCGAGTGAGCAATATTGACCAGACTCCGTCCGGCCCCATCCGGTAGAGTGAGATGGCCAGCTGGTGGTGGTGCCACGCATCACCATCAGACCATCATGCTTCAAACTCTTACAGGGAGGTTCCCGTGCGAACATTAACGATTGTCGCCATGGCGTTTCTGTTTATGTGCGTGGGTATTCAACGTGTGGCTCAGGCCGATGAGATGAAAGCCGCCGTCGAGGACATGAAGGGCAAAACGAACGCGAATGCGCAGAAGGCCAAGGGAGAAGCGAAAGCGCTCACGGAAGAAGCCAAAGGCAATAAAGTGAGAGGGGCGATGGAGCGGGCGAAGGGAAAAACGAAAGCCGCTGGCGAGAGGGTCAAAGGCGAGGCGAAAGAACTCAAAGCCAAGACAGAGTAAATCAGTCGAGCATCTGCCTGCGAACACCCTGTGGAGAGCCCCCTCTCCACAGGGTGTTTCTATTGGAGAAGGCCATGTTGCTGGCGGAGAGACTTACGGAAAAATGATCGCCTGCTCGGCATGGCCGATCGCTTTGAGCGTCGCTTCGAGTGCATCGGCCATCGGCGGGGGCCCGCAGAGAAAGATCACGGTGTCAGGACCTGGCGGCGGCAGATGCCCGCGCAGGATGGGCTCGGTGATACGGCCCGTCCCTTGCGACCAGCCGGCAGGCGGCTGCTCCAATACATGATGACAGTGGAAGCTCGCATGTTCGCGCACATCCTTGTCCCATTCCTCCCGGAAGATGATGTCGGCCTCGGCCTTATTGGCATAGACCAGAAACAACTCGACCGGAAGGCTCTTGGCAAGAATCCAACGAATGATAGAAATCATCGGGGTGATGCCCGTGCCACCCGCCACGAGCCCCACCTTCTTCGCCATGCCGTCCACCCAATGGCCGCCAGGATGCGGCCCGCTCATCAACACCCTGTCTCCGACCTCCCGATCATGGAGATACTTCGACACCGTACCGGTTTCGTACCGCTTCACCGTCAAGTCGAAGTACCCCGTGGCACCGGGCATCGACGACGGCGTATACGGCCGTTTCACCGTTTTGCCATCGATCGTCGCATGGACGTAGAGGTGGTCGCCGGGCAACAGGTCCAACGTACAGTCGTCAGGCAAAGCGAAACAAAACGTTTGTGTGTCGTGGGTATCGCGATGAATCGCGATCAACTCGTAAGGTGCAGGCGTCTTCGACTTGATGCGCGTCACAGGTGCCGTAGTCATGCCTGCATCATACGAGCCTGAGACAACAGTCGCAACTGGAGAAGCGGGCTCAGCAGACAGCAGAGGGCAGGACTCACTCAAGAAATGGTTTCTGACGCCGGTTCTTTCTCCGGAGATCGCGAGGGGTGCGGACGAATCGGACAGAAACGTGCTATGCCTTGCCCAGGAGAGATTTGCGTGTGCGGTCACTGCTCGCTGCACACAAGATTCCACAGGATTTTCGCGACACTGCCTGGTTCAACTTGGACGCCCTGGTCATTGGAGTCTGAGTAGCTATACACCGCATTGCCGCTTCCCATATTGCCAGAGAAGACGGTGAACGCAAGCAACCTAATGCGCTCTTCGATGCAGTCCAATTTACGTTGAGACTGTACCGACAGATACGGGGGGCCGGCTCGGTTTGTATTGTATTGAAATCCATCAAGGCCCACACCTTCATCACGTTTCCATTACGGCTCAGGCTCTCAGGATCCACGTAGACAGTGTAGCTGGTCAGTCCTTTTTCGGCTTTGCTGCCGACCGGCAGCCACTCGGCATACGCCGTTCCACTGCTCAGCAGCACAAGGATTATCAGAAGTCGTTGTGTCATGTGCCCCGACTTAAACCGTATGGCATGACATGGGCGATCCAGTCTTGTTGCAGGCAACTATCCACAGAATGTGCGCGAGCCTATCTGGCGCCGCTCGCCCCCATATTCATCCATAGGTAGGCAGCGACTCTGGCATCGGTACGTGCGATCGATGTTCCCGAGCCGCCTGAATTGCACGCCGCATCAAACCCAGCAACTCGGACGCGTCGTAGGGCTTGCGAAGAAAACCGTAGGCTCCTCCTAGCTTGGCTTTCTCGGCCACACTCGCATCCTCGCCCGACAGCAGAATCATCGGTATGCCAGGTCTGACAAACCGCCCCAGGAGGACGAGTTGTAGGCCATTCATGCGGGGCATGTGGTGGACGACCAGCACCACATCGAACCGTCGTTTCTCTATTTCCTCCGACGCTTGGCGTTCATCCAGAGCCACATAGACGCTATACCCTGCTTTCTCCAGCATCAAGATCAGCAGGTTTCTCGCGTCTTCGTCCTCTTCCGCGATCAACACCCGCTTCCCGTATCCATCCATGACGACCTCCGATCGAATGACGTGAACCACCGTTTCCGGATGACCAACCACTCATTCCTTAACTCACGCCCAACTCGCTGCTCCTGACCATGTCATCCGGTCGACCGTTCAGGAGCCGGGTGACTATCTGCCCGCCGGCATCTCATCGGCACGACCGAGGCCATCCTGAGAGAAGGCCCTTGGTTGCTCGGTCCCGGGATTGATCAAAATCGGCACGTCCAGTTTGTCCGGCAACAACACCATCTTGGCGTTCGGACTGTCGTAGAGCTTGAACCGCAGATAGTCCGCCGTCAGTGTTTTGGCGATGGCTTCCTGGGCCTTGGCCTGACCGGCCGCCCGAATCTTCAGTCCTTCTGCTTCACCTTCCGACCTGATACGAATCGAATCGCCCTCGCCTTTGGCCCGCCGGCGGGCGATCTCTGCGTCCTTCTCGGCGATGATGAGCTCAAATTCCTTTTGCTCCTTCTCCTGCTCCTTGGCCTGCTTGCGCTCAACCGCTTCCAACACCACCTTGGCCAGCTCGATATCGGCCATGGCGATGCTGGCGATCTCGAGATGGCGTCCTTTGAGCTTCTCCACAACGACGGCCTGCACCTTGCTGGCGATTTCCGCGCTTTTCTCCGGCACGTGGACCATCGGGTAGTTGGACACAATACTGCGGACCGCCGCCAATAATTCAGGCTTGACGATCCGGGGATAAAAATCCGACCCGATCTCCTGCGCGAGGAAATAGACCTCATCCGGAATCGGCCTCATGATGATCGCGGTCTTCAATTTAACCAGGAGGTCGTCGGAGCTGAGGGCATCGACAGTTTCGGTGTAGCTTTGCCACTTCACGTCGTACACGAGGATGTTATTCCACGGAGCCTGCCAGTAGAACCCGGTCTTGAGGGTATCGGTGGTGAGACCTTCGGTCAGAGGATACCAGCGCAATCCTCGTTGCCCTGGCTGGACCGTGGTCCCACAGGCTGGCAGCGAGAGTAATGCTTCGACAAGCAGCAAGCTGGTGATCAAGAGACGCATGGTGTCCTCCTTCTCAATCGTATAATGGCTTCAGACTAAGGGGCTGTCGGCTGTACGGGCGGCAACGGCCGCCGACAGCTGAGGAGTCCTAAATGTTTGCCCGCTATTCGTTCCTGCTCCTTAGCCGCCTCCTCATACGATTGGGCCAGCAAACGAGTGCCGGCGACCCAATCAGAGTCGGGACCGAATAACCGTTCGTACAAGGCGATCCGGGCCGACAGTTCTTCCGCTGTCTGCCGGAGTCTCGCCGCCTCCTGCGCGTAATAGCCCGCGATTTTCCACTGATCCTGGGTCGTATCGTAGGCGGTCAAATCGAGATCCGCCCGTGGACTGGTGCAGCCACCGGTGACCGTGGCGCCAAGCACCAGCAGAAGTGCCAATCCTATATACGACGCTCGTTCCATGCGCAGACCTTTCCGCAGGGAATCCGGTCACCGTGGAAACGAACGCTTCCGTCTCTCGCGTCCCGATCGCGCGGGCCACGCATTCACGGTGAGGATGCTAGTCAATCAGCAAGAGTCGTTCCTTCTCCTTCTTCGGGGCGCCTCTGGGATGAAGACAACGTTTCCGCAAGACAAACTCACGTAACCACAAGAGGAGTCTGAGTATCGCGTAACCCGAAACGCTAAGCGGAGCTGTTTCGCACCGTGCGCGTAGAGCGAATTCACCCAGCCCACGCACTCGACCTTTAGTTAAGATACCGGCATCGTGCCTCGATGGGGGGAGTCATGCGTCCATGAAACGGCGCACCAGCCTTACCGTAGGCAGTTCGCGGTCATCAGCAGGATCACACATCATTTCCCTCCTGAACACACCACTCCAAGCGTCCCTCTAGTTCCTTGGCGGGACCACGTGATGATCTTGCGTCATATCCGGGTGGGTGGACGGTCGTGCCATGTACAGAATAAACGTGATGCCCAGGGCCGCGATCTGGAGCGCGAGTAACAGGAGGACGGTTAGTAGAGAGCGAACGAGCATGTCCTTCCCGCGAACCTGTCCCTTTGAGGCATACGCCCAGAGGAGACAGAACACGATCATCATCCATGCTATCCAAAACAAGGCCCCCAAGAACCCGAATCTGCTTACGTCCGTTGTCATAGC
>JBDSKU010000112.1:0-3462 GCA_039916745.1 Nitrospiraceae bacterium | reverse complement strand
CGAACTGCATGCCTTCAACCACGTCTAATGAAGTGGTCATGGACTTGGCTTCCTCGACCGTGATCACGCCGTCTTTGCCGACCTTCTCCATCGCTTCCGCGATGAGGTCGCCGATGGTCTTGTCGTTATTGGCTGAGATCGTCCCGACCTGGGAAATCTCGGTCTTGTTCTGGCAGGGCTTGCTGAGTTTCTTCAGCTCGTTGATGACGACTTCGACGGCCTTGTTGATCCCGCGTTGGATTTCCATCGGGTTCGCGCCGGCGGTGATGTTCTTCACGCCTTCACGATAGATCGCCTGGGCCAACACGGTCGCGGTCGTGGTGCCATCGCCGGCGGTATCGCTGGTCTTGCTGGCCACTTCGCGCACGAGCTGGGCGCCCATGTTCTCGTAAGGGTTCTTGAGTTCGACTTCTTTCGCGACGGTCACGCCGTCCTTGGTGATCGTCGGGGCGCCGAACTTCTTGTCGAGAATCGCGTTACGGCCCTTGGGTCCGAGTGTTGCCTTGACGGCGTCGGCGAGCTGATTCACCCCTCTGAGGATGGACGCGCGCGCAGCGTCACCGTACATAAGTTGCTTTGCCATTGTGGTATGCCTCCCTTAAAAAGTATCGTCGTAATGGGTAGTGGTGATTAGCTGTTGAAGACGCCGAGGATGTCTTCTTCCTTCAGGATGAGACATTCTTCGTCTTCGATGCGGAGCTTGCTGCCTGAATACTTGTCGAAGAGGACCTGGTCGCCGACTTTGACGCTCTCCACCTTCTTGCCGATGCCCTGGATGATGCCCCGTTGCGGTTTCTCTTTCGCGCTGTCCGGGACGTAGATGCCGCCCGCGGTCCGGTCCAATTCCTCGGTGTAGGTGACGAACACCCGGTCACCCAGAGGCTGAAACCCCTTGGTCAGGTCTTTCTTCTCCGTCTTTTCCTTGGCTGCAGTGCTCATAACGATACCCTCCTCCTAAAGTTAACCCAGTGAAAATAAACGATGTAGAACAGGTGCGAACTCGATGGCGTAATCGTGGTACTCCCGAACGAGCAGAAGCCCTGGTCTGCCGAACACGGGAGTAGAGATAGCCTCGGGTTCGTCCAAGTCAAGGGGGAGAAATGGGGAAATTCTTCCACGCCCTCAGAACAGGGACGAGGGCATCATAACCTATTGAGAACGGGGTATTCTAGACATTCTTTCGGTGAGATTCTCTACGGTCAGATCCGCAAGCGGTCGAAGTCTTTGATGTCTTTCTTAATGTAGTCACGCAACCGTTTGATAATGCGGGCCTCCAGCTGTCTCGTTCGCTCTTTGGTGATGGAGTATTTTCCGCCGAGGTCTTCCAGTGTGAGAGGGGTTTCGGAGAGAATCCGGTTTCTCAAGATGTCTTCGTCCCGTTCGTCGAGCGTCTTAATGAATTCGGCGAGTTTGGTGCGAAAGAGCGTTTGTAACTGGGTCTGTGCCAGATGCTCGTCCGCCGGTACTTGTTGCGAGGGCAGCACATCCAGCAGGCTGCCTTCCTGGTCTTCGCCCAGCGGTTGGTCCAGCGACAGTTCCCAGTTGCCCAGCCGCTGACCCATTTCGATGACGTCTCGCTCCCGCACGTTTAAGCGATCGGCGAGGAGTTTCGTATCTGGCGCAAAGCCTTCGCGCTCAAGCTTCGCCTTCTCTTTTTTGAGATTATAAAACAGCTTTCGTTGATCTTGGGTCGTCCCGATCTTGACCAGCCGGTAGGTATTCAGCAGATACCGAAGGATATAGGCTCGCGACCACCAGGCGGCATAGGCGTAAAAGCGCACGTTTTTCGACGGGTCGAACTTCTTGATGGCATGCATGAGCCCGACGTTGCCCTCTTGAATGAGGTCCATGTGGTCGGCGCCGGTGTGGAGATATTCAGCGGCAATCGAGAGCGAGACCCGCAGGTTGGCCATGATCAGCTTCACGGCGGCCTCGCGGTCCCCGTTGATCCGGTATTCATGGAACAAGCGCAGTTCTTCTTCTTTGGACAGGTAGGGATAGCGCCGGACTTCGGCCAGATATTGCTGGAGCGCCGTAACCGGCACCACGGCTGTGATATCGATGGCGTGCGCGTCGTCCGGGGTTGCACCGTGAGAGGCTTCGGGAGGCGGGCTGATCTCGGCGATGTCCTCCTCGGACGGGTCCAGGACCTCGGGTTCGATCGGTTCTTCGTCGAGATCCTTGTTACGTGGACTCATACCGGGTGAGATTATCATAGAGAACCGCCGGCAGGGTGCTGAAAAAATGCGCTAGCCGGGAAGTGCTGAACGCTGTCTGTAATGATGAGCGCTGAAGAAGGACAGGATCGTTCGTTCAGTATCCAACGGTCGGTCGATCGCTTGTTGCGGCGTTGCGTCCTTGTTCCCTTGCACGAACGAAACACTGTCCCCTATAGTGCTGGATTCTATCGGAGCATAGGTATGGTGACGGACATCCTGACCGCATTGGCGAAGGGCCATTGGCCCACATTGATTGGATCGTGGCTGCATCTCGCGGTCAGCTTCATGGTGTGGCTGCTGCTTGGCGCCCTGAGCATTGTGCTCGCGGACAGTTTGCACCTGACCGGTACGCAGACGGCAGTGATCGTCGCGCTCCCCATGTTGGGTGGTGCGCTGCTCCGGGTGCTGGCCGGTTGGAGCAGCGATTGGTATGGGGCGAAGCCGACGGGAATACTCATTCTGGTGGGCGAGTTGGCGGTTGTCGTATGGGGGTGGTTGGGCGTTCATAGTTATGTCGAGCTGCTGTGCGTCGCGTTTTTGCTCGGTATCGCGGGGGCGAGCTTTGCGGTGACCTTGCCGTTGGCGGGCCGGACCTATCCGCCAGCCCATCAAGGATTGGTGCTGGGCATCGTGGCGTCGGGGAATGTCGGCACCGTGTTGATTCTCCTTTGTGCGCCACGGATTGCGGCGACGAGCGGATGGCATGCCGTATTTGGATGGATGGTGCTGCCGATTGTTCTCAGCCTGGCCGTATTTGTGTTCTTCGTGCGTGACGATCGGCAGAGCCGGCGGGCTGAGCGCGATACCCATTGGTGGCACAATGTGACTCTGATGGTCCAGCACCCGAAAGCCTATTGGCTCTGCGGGCTGTATGCTGTGACGTTCGGTGGGTTTGTCGGGTTCTGTAGCATGCTTCCGCTCTTCTTCCACGAGCAGTACCACGTGGATGGCATTGCCGCTGGCTCGATTGCTGCCTTGTGTGGATTGGTGGGCAGTCTCATCCGTCCGCTTGGCGGTCATGCCGCTGACCGGATCGGGGGGTTGCGAACACTCTTATTGTCCTTGCCCTTCGTCGCAGGCTTGGTCGCGGTGCTGGGCCACGTCACGGATATCACGGTTGCCGTCGGGCTGATCGTCGCAGCCGTGGGAGCCATGGGAGTCGGCAACGGAGTGATTCTCCAGTTGGCCTCGGAATGGTTTCCCAAACAGATTGGTCTTGCTTCTGGGATCATAGGGGCGGCGG
>JBDSKU010000111.1:0-5883 GCA_039916745.1 Nitrospiraceae bacterium | reverse complement strand
AATTGCCTCGACCGTCTGGTCTGGTTGCCATGTCCCCGTCAACAGCGCGACGGTATCGTCCAAATTGTTGCTACCTGTTTGCGTTCCAAAAGCCAGCCCTGGAATTGTACGGGCATTCTTCCAGTCCAAGCCATCGGCTTGACCATTAATCCAACTACCACCCTCAGAGATGGGGTCCTCGGTCTGAGAGAAATTAGTGCTGTAGACTCTTCCTCCTGGCGTACCGGGCGTACCGGGCGCGCTGGGTGCGCCAGGCGTACTGGGTATATCAGGTGTGTTAGACATGCCGGGGATGCTGGGCGTGCTGGATGTGCCGGGCGTGCTGCCCTGTCCACAGCCGACCGCCAGGACCAAACTAGCTAGTAGAACCAGGCTACAACTCTTCATTGGTCCCTCAACAAGACGAATCGTCGTAACGCCACTGGGAGCCTCAGCCCCCGCGACAAGTTACCATGCGAGCATTTTTCCCTTAAGCCTTACTAAACGGGCCGATCGAGTATGAGACAGCGCGTTGAAAGGATAACGATTGAGCGAGCGAGTCGTGAGCGACATGCGGGCCCTCGCAGGGGGCGGTTATTTTAGAGGGTGAATTATAAAATCGCAAGCGAGGGAGAAACGAAATAGGCGGACTTTTCGTAAGGGAGACGGCTTGCGACGTTCCTCCGGAACGGAATCTGTTGTGCCAGGGTGCCGATCAAGGGGTCTCGCGAATGTGACCCAGATCCAGGTCGATAGGCCGTACGGTTTAGTGGGAGCGTTCTGATGAAAAAATATCCCACTCCACCCAATGACGGACGCACCAGCTCATTGCCTGGGTGCAATGTATTGAGCGATGATGCGGAACTACTGCGGCTTGCGGGTGGTCATCGTCTGTTTGGTGGAGGGCAGGGGAATTGAACCCCCGACCCCTACGTTGCGAACGTAGTGCTCTCCCAACTGAGCTAGCCCCCCACTCGACCAACCGGCGAGACAAACGCCCCGCAGATCAGCGCATTATACACAACCATTCCCTGAGACTCTACCGGAAGTTCGTTCCAGGACGGAGTTAGAACGGGCCGATCACCACATCGCCAACCGGCTGCCCCTGCTCGATCAACACGCGACGCCCCTCAACCCGTAATCGCCCCTCGGCGAACAGCTGAACCGCCCGCGGGTAAATGTTGTGTTCTTGGACAAGAATCCGAGCAGCCAATGTGTCGGAACTATCACCTTCGAGAATCGGAACCGCCGCTTGAAGAATGATCGGTCCTTCGTCCACGCCTTCTGTGACAAAATGAACCGTACATCCCGCGAGCTTACAGCCCCACTCAATGGCTTTCTTCTGCACATCCAACCCCGGAAACGAGGGCAACAGGGACGGATGGATGTTCATCATACGATTGGCGAAGGCCTCCACCAAAACCTTGGTCACGATCTTCATATACCCGGCTAATAGCACCAGCTCCACGTCGTGCTGCCTGAGCACATCGAGGAGTGCGAGATCGTACGCCTCGCGGCTATCGGGTCTGCCTATATAGGGCTTGGGGTCGATGAAGAGACCGGAGAGTCCGTGCCGGCTAGCTCGCTCGAGCGCCGGAGAATCTTTCTTATTGCTGATGACGGCGACAATCCTGGCCTGAACGGTCCCCGCTTCGATCGCGTCGATCACCGCTTGAAGATTCGATCCGCGCCCGGATGCCAACACGGCGACTCGCAGCGCATCCGTCCGCTTAGTCGACATACTCCACCAATGGTCCATCGCCGGTCGATGACACGATGGTCCCGATCTGACAAGCCGGATCGCCCAACGCCGTAGCCCGTGCGATGACCGCTTGAGCAGCCGACGCCGGCACCACGAGAATCATCCCGATCCCCATGTTGAAGACACGATACATTTCTTCCCGTTCGACCTGTCCAAGCCTGGCAATCGCCTGAAAAATAGGCGGCACGGTCCAGGCACTCCGCTGCACCTGAGCTCGCACGCCTGAGGGAAACACGCGCGGGAGATTTTCGGTAATGCCGCCGCCGGTGATATGGGCGATGCCCTTGATAGGACCTTCTTGAATCAACATAAGAACCTGCTTGGCATAGATTCTGGTCGGTGTCAGCAAGACATCCCCGAGCGGCTGATCGAGCTCCGGCACACGACTGGTCATGTCCAGCTTCGCCTTGTCCAATAAGACCCGGCGGGCCAGGGAATAGCCGTTACTATGAAGACCCGTTGAGGCCAGTCCAATCAGCACATCGCCCGGCGCGATGCTCCGGCCATCGATCATCTTGGGCCGATCCACCACGCCGACAGCGAACCCTGCCAGGTCATACTCGCCCTCGGCATAGAAGGAGGGCATCTCGGCGGTTTCCCCGCCGATCAAGGCGCAGCCAGCCTGACGGCAGCCCTCAGCGATCCCCTTGAGCACGGACTCAGCCTTGGAGACAGCCAGTTTTCCCGTCGCGAAATAATCCAAGAAAAACAGCGGCTCCGCGCCGCTGACCACGATGTCGTTCACACACATGGCCACCAGATCGATCCCGACGGTATCGTGGCGATCCGTGAGGAAAGCAATCTTCAGCTTCGTCCCGACTCCGTCGGTGCCGGAGACAAGGATCGGCTCGGCATACCGATGGGCCTGCAGCCGAAACAATCCCCCGAACCCGCCAATGTCCGTCAGGACTTCCGGACGAAACGTGGAACGTACCAACGGCGAAATACGGTCGACGAACTCGTCGCCCGCATCAATATCGACTCCGGCATCTCGGTAGGTTGTCATAAGATGGCGCATCTTAACGGACGACCCTTGCAGAGGTCAACGCACAGCCCCCCGATCTCACAACAAGACATCATGCCCAATTTCCCCTATACTGTCCTGCCCGCTTGATGACAGGGCATATAAATGCGTCCCCCCTCATCTTACGAAGGAACAGGCCTATGCCCTATCGCCTTGCGCTCATTGGATGGATCCTCATCACCCTTTCAGCCTGTGCTGAACTTGACCAATCGCTGAAAGTGCTGGGGTTACCGTCAGGAGGAGGCCTCCCGGACGAGAGCAGAATCGCCGCGGGCCTCAAAGAAGCACTGCAGATTGGGGCTGGAAACGCAGTGAATGTGACGGGTACGAGGGATGGATACTTTCACAACCAAGCGATCAAGATTCTAATGCCGGAACAGCTACAGGCCTTCGAGAAAGGACTCCGTACGTTTGGTTTCGGTTCGGAGATCGACGATTTTGTGATGAGTATGAACCGGGCTGCAGAACGAGCAGCGCCACAGGCCAAACAGATTTTCCTAGGAACGATTCGAGAGATGTCTTTCGTCGATGCCAAACAGATTCTGAACGGAAGTCAGACTGCAGCCACCGACTACTTTAAAGGCAAGACGACCGAGAAACTGACCGCTGCATTCCGACCGGAAGTGGAAAAAGCGATGAACGACGTCGGCGTCACCAAGCAATACAAAGAACTGGTCGGCCACTTCAAGGCCATTCCGTTCGCCAAAAGCGACCTAGTCGACATCGATCGCTACGTGGTCGGAAAGAGCCTCGACGGCCTCTTCATCATGCTCGCTGAAGAAGAACGGAAAATCAGGACGAACCCTGCCGCACGGGTCACTGATCTGCTGAAAGAGGTCTTCGCAAAGGCCGGTCGCTCCTAAGTCCCCTTCACAAGTCCCGCACCGCCCCCAAGACAGCCTATGCAGTGTTCATCTATATTTCCGGCCGCATCTCCACTTCAAGCAGCTTGATCTTCCGGTGGAGATGGCTCCGTTCAATTTTCAAATCTTCAGCCGTACGGGAAATATTCCAATGATGCTCGCGCAACTTTCGCGCGATATAGTCCTTTTCAAACGCATTGCGCGCGTCCCGAAGCGAGTCATACGCCTGCGTAAAGAGCGGATTCACGGCAGGAATAGCCGCATGGCCCCCCGACCCGCCTGGACGCGCCTGCAACGAAAGACCCGCTTGCGCCGCCTCAATGACCGGTCCAGGCACCATAATCATCAATCGCTCGATCAGGTTTCGTAGCTCCCGAATGTTCCCCGGCCATTCATATTGCTGAAACACCGCCATCGCATCCGGTGAAATTTCTTTGCTCCGCAATCCCTGCTCCTCCGCATGGACCCTCATGAAATGGCGAATAAGCAGCGGAATATCGTCCCGGCGTTCCCGGAGAGGCGGCACAACGATCGGCACGACGTTGAGCCGGTAGAAGAGGTCTTCGCGAAACGTGCCTTTCTCGATTTCCTTGAGCAAATCCTTATTGGACGCGGCTAAGACCCTCACATCCACCTTCAGGAGCTTCGTTCCTCCGACACGAGTGAATTGCTGTTCTTGTAGCGCCCGCAAGACCTTCGCCTGGGTGTTCAGGCTCATGTCGGCGATTTCGTCGAGAAAAAGCGTGCCCCCATCCGCCTGCTCGAACTGGCCGCGTTTCATCGAGGTCGCGCCGGTAAAGGAGCCCTTTTCATGTCCGAACAGTTCACTCTCGATCAAGGTCTCCGGAATAGCCGCACAGTTCACCGCCACAAACGGTCGGCCGGCCCTGGCGCTCTCTAGATGGATCGCACGTGCAACCAGTTCCTTTCCCGTCCCGTTTTCCCCTCCGATTAACACGCGGCTATTGGTCGGTCCGGCCGTTGCGATTAACTGCCGCAACTGGCGCATCGCAGGCGACTGTCCCACCAACTCGAACTTCCGCTGGACTGTAGTCCGAAGCACCCGATTCTCTTGTTCCAGTCTATATTGGTCTAACGCATGTTTGACGCGGAGGATGACGTTCTCCAGCGACAGGGGCTTTTCAATATAATCGTAGGCCCCTAACTTAATCGCCTTGACCGCCGTTTCAATCGAGCCATGCCCGGACATCATCATGACTTGTGCCGTCGGCGCCAATTCCCGGATCCGGCGCAAGGCTTCCATGCCGTCCATTTCAGGCATCCAGATATCGAGAATCATGAGATCGGGTGGGTCCATGGTAAAGGCGCGCAACGCCTCCACACCGTTCTTGGCCACCGTAACCTCATAGCCTTCATCCCGCAGAATACTGCTCAAGGATGTGAGAATCGCCTCTTCGTCATCTACCACTAAGATCGATGCAGACATGAATCCCCCGTAAAACGTGATCGGTAATCGGCGAGGCGCATCCTGCCTCTCAGCACTCGACTCTCAACACTTAGCACTTCTTCAATTACACCGGTAACTCGAACGTGAACACAGCCCCTTTCGGCTGGTTCTGGCTGGCCTGGATCTGTCCATCGTGATCGGTAATGATGCGCCGCACGATGGCCAGTCCCAGCCCTGTCCCCGTCTTCTTCCGCGTAAAGTATGGCACAAAGAGCTTCTCCTGGTCTTCCGGCGCAATACCCAGGCCTTCATCCGCCACGCTCACCACGGCTCGCCGGCGCTTCGTATCGTACTTGGTCGAGAGCCACACCCGCCCTTTTTGTTGCATCGCCTGAATGGCGTTGTCGAGCAAATTGACCATGACCCGCTTGAGCTGCTCGCGGTCGAAGTTCAGCGACGGGAGGTCTTCGTCCAGCGCCACGACCAACTCAATATCCTTATGGGCCCCTCGATAGAGGGTCGTGACTTCATTGATCACATCGTGAAGCGACTGATGCGCCATCTGCGGAGTCGGCAGCCGGGCAAACTTCGAAAATTCGTCGACCATATGTTTGAGGCTCGTCACTTCGTTGACGATCACATTCGTGGTCTCATCGAAAATCGCATCGAAATCAGGCGACTTCTCATAATATTTCTTCCGTAACCGCTGCGCGGACAATTGGATCGGCGTCAGCGGGTTTTTAATCTCATGGGCCACCCGCCGCGCCACTTCCTGCCAGGCCGCTACCTTTTGCGCTGTGATTAGCTCTGTCAGATCCTCGAACACCAGCACGATACCGAGATCCTT
>JBDSKU010000110.1:0-9832 GCA_039916745.1 Nitrospiraceae bacterium | reverse complement strand
CTCGGCCTCACCGAGGATGAGGCCGTGGTCCTGGGTCCGCTGGCTGTGAGTCTGGACCTGACCAACGTCGAAGGGCTCGTTGCGGTGACCGGTGTGCTTGAGGGGACGATCCTCCGCGAATGTGTGCGGTGTTTGACGCAGTACGAGGATCCTCTGGCTTTTTCGGTGAGGGCGGCTTTCATCCCTGAGCCGAAGTCTCCGCCGCGCCACCCGAAGCGAGTCGATCCTCGAAAGGCGCGCGAAGAGGCTGTGGCGGCTGAAGAAGAGGAAGACCTGGATGACCAGTATCAATATCAAGGCAATTTTTTAGAATTAGCTCCCATGCTGCGTGAACATGTCATCCTGGCCGCGCCGATGCAGCCCATCTGCAGCGACGAGTGTTTGGGGCTCTGCGCACGATGTGGGAAAAATTTGAATGAGGGGCCCTGTCAATGTGCCGCGGAGCCACCGATTCCGATATTTCGGGTGGTCCAGGGCACGAAACGCAAGACCGGCGGATCGTCAGCATCATAGCGTGACCGCCTGCTATCGAGAGTGAGAAGGAGTTGCCATGCCAAATCCGAAACATAAACATTCACGAGAACGACGCGACACGCGGCGCACCCAAAAACTGCGCATGACCCCGCCGGGCATGTCCGTCTGTCCGCAGTGCCATGAGATCAAGCTCCCGCATTATACCTGCTTGAATTGCGGAACCTACAAGGGTAAGGCCGTCATCCAAGTCGAAGAATCCTAGTAGACTCTAGTTCCACGTACACAACGGAGTACGTGGAACATCGTCCTCGCTACGGACTTGCTAGATGTCATGTTGAACAGCCTGTTCGGCAGGCCGTTGGTTCGTGCCTGCAGGGCACGGTGACTCTAGAGACTACGTCAGAATGATGTCCGTTTGCTTGTTGCGTCAACCAGTTCACTGCTCTAAACTCCTGCCGCATGTAGCGTGGTGACGGCTGTTTGTCTTCTGTGACCACCTAACACGTCATCGTTCTATGAGTACTTGGCTTCTATGAAGATTGCGCTTGATGCCATGGGCGGCGACCATGGACCGGCCCCGGTTATTGAGGGGGCTCTCCAGGCCGCCAAGGAATGTGATGTCGAGATCCTGCTCGTCGGCGATGAGGCCATACTCACTGCCGAATGCCGCCGTCTGGGCTGCACAGATTCCCGTCTGTCTATCCGGCATGCCTCGCAAGTGGTCGAGATGCATGAATCGCCGGCGACGGTGGCACGAAAGAAGCGGAATTCTTCGATTTGGATCGCGACTGAGCTGGTCAAGAGTGGTGAGGCCAGTGCCGTGGTCAGTCCCGGGAATACCGGCGCCAGCATGGTTGCCTCGTTCTTCGTGCTCGGGCTGACAAAGGGTGTCGAGCGTCCGGCGATCGCAACCTGCCTGCCCACGCTGACTGGCATGGCCATTATGTTGGATGTCGGCGCCAATGTGGACTGTAGTGCCCAGCATTTGGCCCAATTCGCCATCATGGGGAATGAATACGGCAAGCATCTTTTCGGGAAGCCTAATCCACGTATCGGGTTGTTGAGCATCGGGGAAGAGGACAGCAAGGGGAACGAAGTGACGAAGGAAGCGTTCAAGCTCCTCAAGGCCAGCCCGCTCAACTTCATCGGTAATGTCGAGGGCCGCGATGTCTACAGCGGGAGCGCTGACGTCGTGGTCTGTGATGGGTTTATCGGGAATGTCGCGTTGAAGATTTCAGAAGGCGTGGCCGATACGATCAAGAAGTTGCTGCTCAAGGAAATATCCGGATCCTTCTTTGGCCGCTTAGCCTATCCGCTCATTGCCAAGCCGCTTTTGAATTTGAAGAAGAAAATCGATTATGCCGAATTCGGCGGGGCGCCGCTTCTGGGTGTCAACGGCATTACCATGATTTGCCATGGCCGTTCGTCTGCCAAGGCGATCAAGAATGCCATCCGCCGGGCGAAGGGATTGGCCGAGAGTCGTGTCGATGCGCTGATTCAACGCGATATTGAAGAAAGCCTCATGCAACCCAAGCCCACCGAGGATACGCCGGCATGAGGGCCTGCATTGCAGGGACCGGATCGTACGTGCCTGCCAAGGTGCTGACCAATGTCGATCTTGAACGGATGGTGGCCACCTCAGACGACTGGATTGTCGAACGGACGGGCATTCGCGAGCGACATGTGGCCGGTCCCGATGAGGCCTGCTCTGATCTGGCGGTGAAAGCGGCGGAGCGGGCGTTGACCGACGCGGGAGTGCGTGCGGCAGATCTCGATATGATCCTGTTGGCCACCTGCACCGGTGACTATCCCCTTCCTGCGACCGCCTGTCTGATTCAACATCGGCTGGGGGCCACGCGTGCGGCGGCCTGCGATCTGTCGGCCGCTTGTTGCGGCTTCGTCTATGCGTTATCGGTGGCGGATGCCTATGTGAGATCCGGCATGCGCCACGTATTGATCGTCGGATCGGAAGTGATGTCGGCTATTACTGACTGGACCGATCGCAATACCTGTATCTTGTTCGGCGATGGAGCTGGGGCGGCCGTCATCAGCGCCAGCGAAAACGACCGTGGTATCCTGTCCACGCATCTTCGTTCCGATGGCAGTCTCTGCGATTTGATTGCAGTGCCGGGTGGCGGGTCACGTCTGCCGCCTTCTGAAACGGTCGTGACGGAACGGATGCAGTACATCAAGATGAAGGGGAACGAGACGTTTAAGGTAGCGGTTCGAACCTTGGAAGAAGTCGCGCGTGAGACCTTGGCCGCGAATAATCTTCAAGTGAAAGACCTCGACCTCTATGTCCCGCATCAGGCCAATATACGAATTCTGAAGGCCGTGGCCAGTCGTCTCGGGCTCCCGCCTGAAAAAATGATGCTGAATCTCGATCGGTATGGAAATACCTCGGCCGCTTCAATTCCCATCGCCTTGGATGAAGCCGTGCGCCAGGGGCGAATCAAAGAGGGAAGTCTTGTGATGTTAGGGGCCTTCGGGGCTGGGCTCACCTGGGCATCGGCACTCATTCGATGGTAGCAGCAGAGGCGATCAGCCATCAGCGCTCAGCTCAAAGGAATAGCCGATCGCCGACAGCGCTGCACCGACGGATCCGAAGAACTTTTCCCGTTGACATTCAAGGGGAATTCGACGATATCTAGCTCACGGAGAGGGTGCAGTGCGCTTGCTCCAGCGTCGATGATGATCATGATGAACGTAATCGGTAACCCCGTGCCATCACGTCAGTAGTATGACGACTCTCCAATCAAGAGGTGCCTCCAGTATCGGGTTGGTGTTCCCGGGGCAGGGGTCCCAGTCTGTCGGGATGGGGAGGGCGTTGGCCGAGGCCTATCCGGACATCAGGAGTCTTTATGATGAGGCCTCATCGGTCCTGGGATACGATATTGCCGCATTATGTTTTGAGGGGCCACCCGAACGATTAAATCTCACGGAATATACTCAGCCAGCTTTATTGGTGAGCAGCATGGCCGCGCTCCAGGTGTGTAGGCCATTGGGTTTCACGCCGATCGCAGTGGCCGGACATAGCTTGGGTGAATATTCGGCTCTTGTCGCCGCCGGTGGCATGACCTATCGTGAGGCGGTGGGGATCGTGCAGAAGCGAGGACGGTATATGGCCGAAGCGGTTCCGCCAGGGACAGGGCTCGTCGCCGCATTACTCGGTCTCGCCGCAGACGTGGTGAAAGAGGTCTGTCGGGAAGCCTCCGCTGTCGGCGTTGTGGCTGCGGCGAATTTCAATTCGCCCGGTCAGGTGGTCATTGCCGGAGAAAAGGCCGCGGTGGAACGGGCGATTGAATTGGCAAAGGCCAAGGGCTGCAAGAAGGCGATTCCCCTTCCCGTCAGTGTGCCGGTGCATACCCCTCTGATGCAGACAGCGGCTGATCGGCTCGCTGGAGAGCTTGCAGCAATCAGATGGTCCGATCTCAAGATGCCGTTGATCAATAATGCGGAAGCCAGGCCGATCACCAAAGCCGGTGATATTCAGGCCTCATTGGTACGACAACTTCCGTCGTCAGTGCTCTGGGAAGATTCGGTAAAGGCGATGGCCGCGATGGGTGTGACGACGTTCGTCGAGGTTGGGCCTGGAACGGTGTTGAGTGGCTTGATTAAACGAATTGTGCCGGACGCGGTGACTCTGAACGTCAATGATCCTCAGTCGTTCGAGGCGACCCGCACGGCGTTCAGTGCATAAAGGAATGTGAGGAGCGAGTGGATGTCACTTCAAGGTAAAGTTGCGATTGTCACAGGGGCGGCGCAAGGAATCGGCCGGGCGATTGCAGAAGCGTTGGCGCAAGCTGGCGCCGATATTGTGGTTGCCGACCTCGACCCGAGCCGGTCGAAAGATACGGTGGCGGCGGTGGAGCAGTTGGGGCGCAAGGCGCTGAACGTCAAAGTCAACGTGGCGGACGGCACCGACACTAAAGCCATGGTCGACCAGGTGATCAAGGAATGGGGGAAGGTCGACATTCTGGTCAACAATGCCGGGATCACGCGTGACGGCTTGTTGTTGCGGATGAAGGAAGAGGACTGGAACCTGGTGCTGCAAGTCAATTTGACCGGGACGTTCAATTGCATCAAGGCGGTCTTGCTCCCGATGACCAAGCAGCGGTATGGTCGTATCGTCAACATTGCGTCGATCGTCGGCGTGATGGGGAATGTGGGCCAGGCCAATTACGCGGCATCGAAGGCGGCGGTGATCGGGTTGACGAAGACGGTTGCGCGGGAATATGCGAGCCGAGCCGTGACGGTCAATGCCGTCGCGCCAGGATTTATCGACACCGCCATGACGCAGGGATTATCGACCGACGTGAAAGACGCCCTCCAAAAGCAAATCCCGTTGGGACGATTGGGTACGCCGGCCGATATTGCGGCGGCGGTGCGTTTTCTCGTATCGGACGAGGCCGCCTATATCACGGGGCATGTGTTACATGTGAACGGGGGAATGTTGATGCCCTGACGATGTGTGGTCAGAGTATTGTAAGATGCTGCGGCGACAGATTCGCAGCAAGAAGGAGGATCTACGATGGGGAAGGAGGCAGGGAAATCAATGGGTACTGTAGAAGAACGGGTGAAGAAAATTATTGGCGAGCAGCTTGGAGTCGAGGAGGATGAGGTGACGCTTGAGGCCAGCTTTGTGGAAGACCTTGGTGCCGACTCGCTCGATACCGTTGAGCTGGTAATGGCTCTCGAAGAAGAATTCGGGATCGAGATCCCCGACGAAGACG
Source organism: Nitrospiraceae bacterium (assembly GCA_039916745.1). GTDB lineage: Bacteria > Nitrospirota > Nitrospiria > Nitrospirales > Nitrospiraceae > Palsa-1315. Next base: position 4,625 of record JBDSKU010000110.1, on the reverse strand, counting down.
CAGAAAAGATTCTGACGGTCGGGAAAGCCTTGGACTACATCAAGGAAAAGGCGTAAGGAACGCAGGACGTTATGACTGTTCGTGCAACCAGGCGAATCGTCGTCACCGGTCTGGGGCTGATCACGCCTCTGGGGACCGGTGTCGATAAAACCTGGAAGGCTATTTGTGCCGGTGAATCCGGCATAGGCCGGATCACCAAATTCGATCCCGCAGCCTACGATGCTCAGATTGCCGGGGAAGTAAAGGATTTCGATCCCGCTCAGTTCATCGAGAAGAAAGAAATCAAAAAGATGGATGCGTTCATCCATTATGCCGTGGGCGCTGCCCAGTTGGCGGTGGATGATGCGGCGTTCACCGTGGCGCCGGAAGAGGCCACGCGAGTCGGCGTCTATATCGGATCGGGCATCGGGGGGCTAGGCTCGATCGAGCATTATCACAAGATCTTGCAGGAAAAAGGCCCCGGGCGGGTTTCGCCATTTTTCATTCCGATGACCATCATCAACCTGGCCTCGGGACAGGTGGCGATCAGATTGGGCGCCAAGGGGCCGAACTCTTGTGCCGTGACGGCCTGTGCAACGGGCAATCATTGTATCGGCGACGCATTTCGACTGATTCAGGCCGGTGATGCCGATGTCATGATTGCCGGCGGGGCGGAAGCCGCCATTACCCCGTTGGGAGTCGCAGGGTTTGCGGCGTCGAAAGCCTTGTCGTTTCGCAACGATGACCCGACGAAAGCGAGCCGACCGTTCGACAAAGATCGCGACGGGTTCGTGCTCGGCGAAGGCGCCGGAGTCGTGGTCTTGGAGGAGCTGGAGCATGCACGTCGGCGTGGGGTTCGGATCTATGCCGAGCTCATCGGTTATGCCATGAACAGCGACGCCTACCATATTACCGCTCCGTCCGAAGAGGGAGAAGGCGCGGTTCGCTGTATGGAGCTGGCGCTTAAGGATGCCGGTATCGGCAAGGACCAGGTCGGATATATCAACGCGCATGGTACGTCGACGATGGCGGATGCCATTGAGACCAAGGCCATCAAGCAGGTGTTCGGTGAACGGGCCTATCAGATTCCGGTGAGTTCGACCAAGTCGATGACCGGCCATTTACTCGGGGCCGCCGGTGGCATTGAAGCGATATTCAGCGTGCTGGCGCTTCACCACGGGATCCTGCCTCCGACGATCAATCTAGACCATCCGGATCCTGCATGCGATCTGGACTACATTCCTCACAGGGCCAGACCGGCTGCCGTGACCGTCGCGCTGTCGAATTCGTTTGGATTCGGCGGGGTCAACGCCTGTCTGCTCTTTAAAAAGCCGGACGCCTAACAGGTCTGAGCGAGGGGATCTACTCGCCACTATGACGTCGGCTTCTTCCATCGACTCGCTCCAATCCTCCTTAGGCTATCGATTCAAGGCCGTTGCCTTGCTCGAGGAAGCCTTGACGCATTCGTCTCTCGTCAACGAACAGAAATCGGTTGCGCCTCAACATAACGAGCGGCTCGAATTTCTCGGCGATGCCGTGCTGTCACTGGTGATGAGTGAGTATCTCGCGTCCGCATTGCCGCAGTCTTCAGAAGGAGCCCTCTCGAAGTTGAAAGCACAGTTGGTGAGTGAAGCCTCGCTTGCGGCGGTGGCTCGACGGTTGAGTCTGGGTGAACATCTGAAGCTGGGCCGCGGGGAAGACCGCTCGAAGGGCCGCGAGAAAGACTCGCTGTTGGCCGATGCGCTGGAGGCGGTGCTGGCCGCCGTTCATCTTGACGGAGGCTTCGACACCAGCCGCACGGTCACGCGCCACATTTTCGCAGAGGAACTTGCGAATGTCGCTGCGCAGCAGGAGCAGCCGGGAGCCGGCGACTACAAGACGCAGTTTCAGGAATGGTGTCAAAAGAGGCATGACACCTTGCCGCGGTATGCGACCGTTCGAGAAACAGGACCTGACCACCAGAAGTTATTCGAAGTAGAGCTGTCCATTCAAGGCGAGGTCGTCGGTATGGGGTCAGGACGAAGCAAGAAAGAAGCAGAGCAACAGGCGGCGAAGCAGGCCCTCGAACAGAACAGATAGAGCGCTAATTCTGTCGGCAGGGTTAGGGCATGGAGATTCACCATGAGACCAGTTCTCATTTCAGGGAGGTAGATGATGCAGCGACGAGTCATGGTAGGACGTATGGCGATGATGTTGGTGCTAGGCGTAAGTCTGCTGTGGGGAATGGGCACAGTCTCCGCGGCCGATAAGGCTCCGGCAGTGAAAGCGGGGAAAGTAGAAGGGGGGAAAGGTCCACGAGCGATTATTGCCACGAGGTTTGGCGAGATCGAGGTCACGTTTTTCCCAGACAAGGCCCCCGAACACGTCAAAAGCTTTATTTCGTTGGCGAAGTCTGGATTCTACAACGGGACGATCTTTCATCGGGTGATTCCCGGGTTCATGATCCAGGGAGGCGATCCCAACACGAAAGATCTGAACAAGCCGGAGACCTATGGCCAGGGGGGACCGAGCCATCGGCTGAAAGCGGAATTCAACGACATCCCTCACCGGCGAGGGATTCTCTCTATGGCGCGCACGAGCGATCCCAATAGCGCCGGATCACAGTTCTATATTGTCGTGAAGGATTCGAATTTTCTCGATGGGCAGTATACGGTGTTTGGTGAGGTGGTGAGGGGGATGGAGGTGGCGGATAAGATCGTCAGCACACCGAGGAACAACCGTGACCTTCCGAATGAGCGTGTGGAAATAACGGTTACGGTGGTCGAGTAGCGATGAGGGGGAGGGAAACCATGATGCGTGATGCGGTCACCATGAGGAGCGTCATGCTCTGCGGACTGCTGTTGGCAATCGGCCTGCTCACCGGGTGCGGAGGACAGGCGGAGGTAAAACCGGTTGTGCCTCTTCCTGCACCGGGTCCGAGAGCCATCATCAAGACCAAGTTCGGCGAGATTCACTTCAAATTCTATCCCGATGTGGCGCCGAACCATGTTCAGAACTTTATCAAGCTGGCCAAGTCAGGATTTTACGATGGGACGATTTTTCACCGGGTCATTCCCGGGTTCATGATCCAGGGCGGTGATCCCAATACCAAGAACTCGTTGCGTAAGGAGACGTACGGGGCTGGTGGGCCGAAGGATGAGAAGGGGAATCCCATCCTCCTCAAGGCGGAGTTCAGCGATATTCCTCACAAGCGCGGCATTGTGTCGATGGCGCGAGCGACTGAGCCAGATACTGCCGGGTCGCAATTTTTCATTGTGGTCGAACCCTCTCACTTCCTCGACGGGAAATACACGGCATTCGGCGAGGTGACCAAGGGCCTTGGTATCGCCGACAGGATCGTGAGTCTGCAAAAAAACGATCACGATCTTCCGAACGAGCGGATTGAGATGACGGTGACGATAGTCGAATAGCCTTGCAGGTACAGTGACTCCCGTGTTCTGCGCACGCGAGGGGTATAGGGTGGAGTCGTAAGACGGCACTGAAGTGGACGAGAGAGAGCTCGAGAACGTGTTATGGGATGTTCTCGAGGAGTGCGCGGAGGCGGGCTCGTTCGGACGGGAAGAAGAGGATGAAATTGAGACCGAACGCGTTGCCTGAGACCCAACGCACCGAGGCCCGCTCGACTTTTACCGGTGGGGATTGGTCTGGAAAGTGAAGGAGGACGTGCACGTCGAGGCCTTCGGCCATATTGATGTCAGACTCGGCTCGACAGCCGGATGTCGAGATGTTCGTAACCGTGGCGTCCCCTTCGATCTCCCCTGAAGAAAATCCGATCGTGCAACGCGGCTCTACCCGGCGTGCTTTCCTGATCTTTTGTTGGCTCATGGTCTGTCGCCTGCCGTGCTCGCGATCGTGCCGATTCTTAGTGGTGGTGTTGGCAGCCTGGGTCGTGGGTATGTTGCTCAGGCGCCGGGGGCGGCATGAACTGTTGTCCTGGCAAGATGATGTGGCCTGGTTCACGCTGCTTGGTCAGGTGTTGCGCAATTTCCGGATGGTAGGCTCGTACATAGCCGATGAGTCCGCCGAGGAACCGTTGCGATTGGAAGTCCGTCCCGGAAAATTGTGAAACAAAGGCGATCGCACGGTCTAGTATCTCCGGTGCGTCTGACATGTCAGCGATCTGTTGCGGGTTCTGCTTCTTGAACGCGTCGTACTCCTTCTTCAGATGCTCCGCGAATACGGGGGACGGTGCGGCAGGCACATGGAGGGGGCTGAGCGTTCGTCGCAAGCCCTGTAGCGCCGCCACGATCTCCGCATCTTGCCCGTCGCGGCGTCCCTGGAAATACCCAAAGATCACCACTTCGACGAGATTGAAGAGGGCCACGGCCTTCTCGCCGCCCAGTTCTCCCAGCTCGCGATAGAAGTCTCGCCGGACCGGCATGAATTGTACCGCAAGCCGCTTCTGCTGATAGTCGCTCCCGGTTTCGAGATAGACGCAGTCGGCGGGGCATGCGACCCGCACGATTCGGTGTTCACCGCAACATTGGCTGCAGATTTGGCCGCCGAGGGCGGGGCAGGGTCGCTTGCCTTTTCGTTGTGAACAATAGGCGCATTGGCTCATTTTTTTGCGGGTCCTTCCGGTGCCGGTTTCGGTGGCGGGGGGATGAATCCATAGTCCGCCAACGTCCGTTTTTCTTGCTTGGGCT
>JBDSKU010000109.1:0-4156 GCA_039916745.1 Nitrospiraceae bacterium | reverse complement strand
GGTTCGGCCAGCCCGAACACGGCATTGATCATGATCTGGTCGGTCCGGCCGGAGAGGGGGTGCCGGGAGTAGGCGACCCCGGCTGTGCGAGGCGTGAGGAGCGGCTGAAGGATGACCGCCATGGCGGGAAAGGGACGGGGTGTCGGCAGACGTTCCCGATAGGTAAAGGCGAAAGCTGTCCATTGCGAAGCCCAACAGTCGAGGATCGCCGCTGCGATCGAGTGGCATGGAACTCCTAGGACTGTACGATAGATGCCTGCACAGCTCGCGTCCGTCGCGTCTTCATCGGCGGCGGATGACCGTACCGCCCATAGCATGCCGCCGGTCGATCCGTCCTTCTTCGAAAATTCTTTTTCCAGCTTGGCAAGTTGTGCGTCAATCGTGTTGAGCATGGTTCGAGACAGGACCAGAGACGCGATCGTGTTTCGGCAATCCTTCAGCAACGGCTCACGTTGTACCACCGGCATGCGTCCGATACGATTCCAGTGCTCCAACGGGTTCAGCCCACCCGCTTGCAATGATTGACGATAGGCGTGCGTCGTTACGCAGAGACCAGGAGGAACCCGGAACCCCTGTGCGATCAGCCGGGCGAGTCCCGCGGCTTTCCCGCCGGCGAGTGCCGGATCGGTGCAGGATTCCAACGGGAGGATCAGCGGTGAGGATAGGATAGACCGTGTGATGGTGAGCCTCGATTCAGTAGTGGAACGTACAGATGGAACACTGACATCGCCCACACGATTTCACCCGTGCAGGGCGCGTCGTGGTGACCCCACCGCGACGGAAGAGGAAGCCTCAGTCTGGAAAGCGCCTTCTTTTCGTTGTACGGTGGGATGCAGCCACTCCGGCACATACCGCCCGACATCAGCGGCCCAGGCCGTCGCGTCTTCCTCGATGGATGTAAACAGATCGCCCAGCGTGGCGACCATGTCGTGCGTCAGTGCGAGATATTCCTGTCCGCGATCCCGGAGGGCTTCCGGCGAGGTCACTCCGGCCGCGAACATCCGTTCCAGGGTGCGGCACCCGAATCCGTGGTGTGCTTCTTCTTGTTGCAACAGCATGCGCCGCATGCGCTCGAAAGGAGCATTCCGTTTGGCCAGACCTTCTTCGATGCGCTCGAGGATCGCCTGACCCAGCCCTTCGAGAATGATTTGTTCCGCCATCAGGATTTCGGCAAAGTCTTCCCGTCCGATGGCTTCTTCAATCAACGTGCGATACCGTTCCAGCGGCGGCAGCAAGGGGCCTGTGCCCAAGTGGCGTGGGGCCAGCCAGGCGATGGCCCCTTGAAAGACGAACGCATGATAGGACTCTTGCCGGGACTGACTGAGGAGGAATCGGCGCATGAGTGGATTCGGCGCGAGTTTGGACTGCGCCCTGGCACAGTCGCTGGCGAGATATTCCCCATCTCGAAGAAATTGGAGAAGACGGGCGACCGGCGCTTTCTGGTCTGGATGAATGAACATGTCGGTTTCCTCTAAGTCGCGAAGGTACAGGTTGGGACTGGACCGCGGTTTGTACGTGGCATTTCTGAACAACGTCGGGCAGCTAGCAACAGTCTGCCTGGAAGACCGGATCAGATCTGGTCAAAACTGCTCAGCTTGGACGAATAGACAGGGCTGCAGAGCGTAGCCCGCCTCAGCAGTACTGGAGACGCTCACCGGCATACCGCTGAGAGGCGTCCCGGCCCGAGCGCGTTGTCGGTCCTGAAGAGTCTTCCGCACCCTGTCGGATTATGAGGAGCCTGTGATCGAAGCGAGGATGCCGCTACGGCAGGATCCGAACTCCATATGTGAGCAATAGTGAACAGACGATACGGGAAGTGATTGATAATTTAGGAGAGGGCTGATTGCAGCGACTATGAGACTAGGTTCATCACATTCTAGAAGGGGAGGTCACACGTGAGCACCATACTACTCGTCATTCTCATCCTGCTTCTTGTCGGCGCCTTACCGACCTGGCCTCACAGCGCGAGCTGGGGTTATGGCCCCAGCGGCGGTCTCGGCGTGGTTCTGTTGGTGTTGCTCATCCTGTTGCTGACGGGCCGGCTGTAACGGCGACTTCGTCGATCTCTTACGGGCGTGAAGGGAGTTCACGAGAGGAGAGGGAGCATTCGTATGATCCGAATTTCACGCGTTTCGATGGCGCTGGCGATCTCCAGTGTGCTCACCATCGGCTGCCAATCGAATTCCCAGACCACGGGGCATTACATCGACGATACGGGTATCACCACGGCGGTGAAGGCGCATCTTGCTACGGACGGTCCGCTCAAGACGATGACGCAGATCAGCGTGAAGACTGTCGAAAACACCGTCTATCTTACCGGCGTGGCGGCGACTTCGCACGATAAGAATCGGGCAGAGGAGATTGCGCGTCAAGTGGAGGGGGTGCAATCGGTGGTGAATAACATCACTGTTCAACCGTAGTGTTTGTCAATGCGCAGCCCGCGCAGTCGAGTTATCCTGCTGCAACACGCATCAACATCGGCTTCGATTTGCGAGGCCTTTCTGGTAGACATCACTCCAACCTTCCTCGACATTCTGGGCTGCTCCAGTCGTTTGATGCCGCGTTGCAGAATCTCCCCGACGCATCTTTCCTTGAGTAAAGTTCCCCTCATAAGTCGTGGCGCGGACATTGAGCGTTCCGTCTCCTGCCTGAAACAATTGTTTAGACGTGAGCTGTTTTGATCAGCGTCAAGTTGAACGACGTTGCATACTGTACTCATAGCAGAGGACTTGCGACGAGTCGGACCCAATCGATTAGCTTCACATTCGTTGCTCACAGGTTCTAATCGATTCAAGAGGTGTCCCCATGAGACAGGTCAAGAAGATTGGCGCATTCGCGGGTGGATGCATGTTCGTGCTGACAATGGTTGCCTGCTCGTCGATGACGAGCGCACCGACGATCGACCCGAGCGTGAAGCATTTGCAAAAAGAGAATGCGTTTTATGACCGGAACGTCAACGCAGCCTATAACCATGCGCGAGCAGCCGAGGTCGCAGGGGGCCAGGGCAATAACGGCTTGCTCGTCCATCATGCGCAAATAGCCTTGGGGCAGGCGCAAGAGGCGCAACGGACAGGCAGCAATGTGCCTCTGGACGATGCGATCATGTCGTTGAGAAAGTCGGTGGAAGAAGGCCAAAAGAATGCCACGCAAGATGCGATGCAATCCGCGAAGGATGCGCGCGAGAAGCTCTCGCATGCGGCTGACGTGCGCATCGTCGAAAGCGTGAATAAGATCTCGTAGGCGGCTGGAAATCGTGAATTCACATGATCCAATCAAGGAGGACGCAGCATGAATGCAGATCAGCTCAAGGGGAAATGGATGCAGTTCAAAGGAGAACTGAAGCAGCAGTATGGCAAATTCACCGATGACGATTTGACGCAGATCGAAGGAAACTACGACAAGTTCGTCGGCAAGGTGCAGGAACGGTACGGCGATAAAAAAGATGAGCTCATGAAATGGGCCGATCAATGGCATCAGAAGCCGGCGCCGGATACGACGAAGGTCAAGACGCACTGACAGGACAGTACCAAGAAGAGGACTCTGGATCACTCGGTCATTTCACAATTCAGTTAAGGGGAACATTATGAATACACGCTACGTCCTGACACTTTGCACGGCCCTGGTTGTCGGTGGGGCATTCATCACCGGAGCGGTTACCGCTGCGGACAAGGCCATGGAGAAGACCCCGATCAGCGATACATGGCTCACGGCGAAAACCAAGATCGCTCTCGCCGCTGATGGTCGGGTCAAAGGTCGGCAGATCGACGTCGAGACCACGCAGGGCGTTGTGATGCTCCGCGGGAAGGTCGATTCCGACGTGGCTAAGCAGGCGGCGGCGAACATCGCGAAGTTGCTCGACGGTGTCAAGTCGGTGAAGAACGATCTTGAAGTGGTGGCTCCGTCCAAGCAGGCAGCAGTCGAGGACAAGGATGAGGCCATCACCATACACGTGAAGGAACACTTCGCGAAGGACGCTCATTTGAAGCAGTCTGATATTGCGGTGCAGACCAATGCAGGAGTCGTCTCCTTGACTGGCGAAGTCAAAGACATCATGACCAGTGCCAATGCATCCTGGACGGCATGGTTCGTGTCGGGCGTGAAGTCCGTGAAGAACGATCTCACAGTGAAAGAGAAGTCCTAAAAGGCATCGAGAAGC
>JBDSKU010000108.1:0-4360 GCA_039916745.1 Nitrospiraceae bacterium | reverse complement strand
CTTGCCTCCCAGCAGCCGGACGGCGGCAGTCCATGACGTGAAAATTGAGGAGGCGCTCTCCGCAGATAGCCTTCTGGTCCAGCCGGGAGATGAAATCCGATGGATCAACTTGCGGAAACAAGAAGCGCAAATAGAGATTCCAAACCTGAAAGCCGAGGACCTTGCTTGTCAGAGAGAATTTAGCAACTGGATAGGCTCGGTTCGCGAAACCGTTGTGTTGAAGGCCCATGAGTCGGCGTCGCTCTGTTTCAAGAAGCCGGCCGTCGTGAACTATAATGTGCGTGTGGAAACGGCGCTGGCCGGCACCAAGAAAATTTTGCCGGGTGCTATCAAGATCGGCACGCCATTGGCGCAGTGAATTCACGAGTACGGGTCACGTTTGGGGCTGGTCCTTGGTGAGAACAGGGCGCCGGTCACTGATACGTGAAGACCAAGCCGATTGAAGAAGGTTTGCAATTGTAGTGGAGCTGGACGAGGACGGGACCGTGGCTGTTCTCCAGAAGGCACAAGTACCAAGTCCGACGAGTGACTCCGTCTGTGACGGGGGCCATCGTGTTCTCACGACGATGGCCCTCGTACAATAAAACGGTCGGCGTCGTGACGATCGACCGTGAAAACGAGCGCAACTCATGCAGAAGCCAATCATTGCCGCCCAGCAACCAGCAGTGCGTTCGTTAGCTCAGGGAGCCCTAGTATTGATGTTAATGCGGCCGCTCGAAACCCCACCGTTTTGTGACGGGGTCCCATAAGATGGAACGGAACGTCAAAGAGGCACAGGACAGCCGGGAACTTCGGAAAGGGGCGCAAGGACTTGTTGCACGCGCTGCAGACATGGCGAAGCCCATGGTCGGCGCGGTTTCCTGAACATCCGTTGGCCCGTGGTGGGCGGAAGGCCCATCAGCTGGATCGTGAACCGTCTGGGGTAATTATTTAAGCAGAGATGTGAATCCATGCTCCGAATCGTGTCTCGTATGTGTGGGGGCTGGAATGAGATGGTATTGCTGATCATAAACCTTGTTGATCTTGATAAGGAACCGCTACAATCCCTGTCCCACAGGAGTGACAAGAGAAAACGTCGATCATAGGGTCAGTCGCACGGAGAAAGTCGCCATGTCTGCAATCGGCCAAACATTTCGAGTCGTTACAATCCTCCTTGTCTCTACGTCGGCAGTCGCTCTCCTGGGCTGCAAGCAGGAGGCGGCCTCCACCCCTGCCCGTCCCGTTCCGGAAGTGCCGGTGGTGACCGTCTCGCTGCAAACGGTGCCGGACGAACCGGAGTTCATCGGGCAAACCGAGGCATCACGACCGGTCGAAATTCGTTCCCAAGTGACGGGCATACTCAAGGAGCGATTCTTCGCGGAGGGTCGCGACGTCAAGCAAGGCGACCGGCTCTATCAAATAGACCCGATTCCATTCAAAGCGGCTATGAGTAGTGCCAATGCCAAGGTGGCGCAAGCAGAGGCCAGGCTGGTGCAAGCCAAGCAAAATTCTGCCCGGGTGAAACCGCTGTTGGCGGAACAGGCGGTGAGCCAAAAGGATGTGGATGATTCAGTGGCGGAACAATTGGCGGCGAAAGCGGCATTGGAAGGAGCCAAAAGCGATTTGGTGAAAGCGAAGTTCGATCTCGACAACACCCTCATCACCGCACCCATCAATGGGCGGATCGAGCGGAGCCGGCTCTATGAAGGGCGGCTTATCTCGGCGCAGACCGACCTCCTGACCACGATCCACCAGCTCAATCCTATGTATGTGAACGCGAGTGCTCCGGAAACGTTCTTGCTGAAACGACTCAGGGAGCGCGCGGCTAAGCGAATCCAAGGTGCATCGCTCTACGAACTGCGCGGGATCATCACCTTTACGGACGGCACGACCTATCCGCACGAGGGAGTGTTGGATTTGCTCGAAGTCGGGCTGCGCGCGACCACGGGGACCAGGGACTTTCGCGTGACCTTCCCCAATCCCGAGAGCATCTTGTTCCCAGGGCAGTTCGTTAAAGTTCGCATCCTGGGAGCCGTCAGAACCGGCGTGATCTTGGTTCCGCAGAGCGCCATACAGCAGGGCCCCAAAGGTTCCGTCGTCTATGTCGTCGGGGCGGATAATAAGGCAGAGCTCCGCGATGTCCTGGCAACGTCTTGGCATGGCAAGCAGTGGTTCGTCGAAGAAGGATTGCGCGAGGGAGAACAGGTGATCGTCGAAGGACTCCACATGATCGAACCAGGCGCGCCGGTGAAACCAGTTCCATTCAAGGAAGCGGCCCCGCCACCCCCTGCTCAGCCGGCGGCGGATGCTAAGACGGAGCCTGCCAAGTGAAGCCGCATTTTTTTATCGATCGTCCGATCTTTGCGTCGGTTCTCTCGATCGTCATCGTCGTGGTCGGCTTGGTGTCCTTGCGGGCTCTTCCCATCGCCCAATTTCCGGAAATCACCCCGCCGGTCGTGCAGATTGAGGCCGACTATCCCGGCGCCAGCGCGGAGGTGATCGCGGATTCGGTGGCGCGTCCGATCGAGGTGCAGCTTCCCGGCATCGACAACCTTCTCTACTACGACTCCACCAGCACCAACGACGGGCACATGACCATCAAACTCACGTTCGAGATTGGTACGAATGTGGACATTGCACAGGTACAGACGCAGAACCGCCAGAAGCTGGCCGAGCCGCAGCTCCCGCCGGAAGTGGTTCGCCAGGGTATTTCGGTCAAGAAAGTATCGCCGGATCTCCTGGCAGTCGTCGCGCTCAGTTCGACCGATCCCACACAAGACACCGTCTTTCTCTCCAATTACGCGATCCTCCGTGTGATCGACAATCTTAAACGGCTGCGGGGTGTCGGAGACGCGGTGGTGTTCGGCGGACAGAATTATTCGATGCGCCTGATCCTGGACCCGAGCAGAATGGCGCAACTCGGCCTTACGCCTACCGACATCGCGAACGTCGTGCGCGAACAAAATCGGGACTTTCCGGCCGGCACGATCGGGCGTGAGCCGGCTCCGAAAGGCACGGAACTGACGATTCCCGTGATTACGCAAGGCCGTTTGACGGACGTGAAGGATTTCGAGGATATGATCGTCAGGGCTCTTCCGAACGGTTCCATGGTGCGCTTGAAAGATGTGGCCAGGATCGAGTTGGGGGCCCAGTCCTATACACTCGAAGGCCGATGGAACGGCAAGCCTAACGTGTTTCTCCTGACCTTCTTGTCGCCCGGGGCCAATGCTCTCGACACCGTCAAAAGAGTCCGGAAAGAAATGGAGGAGGTGTCCAAGAGTTTTCCGCGCGGCGTCTCCTACGACATTCCGTACGACACGACCAGATTTATCGACGTGTCCATCCAAGAAGTCGTGAAGACTCTGGCGGAAGCGATGGTTCTGGTGATCCTGGTCGTTTATCTCTTTCTCCAGAGCTGGCGAGCGACCCTGATTCCAGGGATCGCCGTGCCGGTTTCACTGATCGGCACCTTTGCCGGCATGCAGGCGCTCGGGTTTTCGATCAATACCCTCACGCTCTTTGGTATGGTCCTCGCCATCGGCATGGTGGTGGACGATGCGATCGTGGTTGTGGAGAACGTCGAACGTCATATGGCGGAGGGACTTTCGCCAAAAGATGCTGCCAAAAAGGCGATGGATGAAGTGACGGGGCCGGTGATCGCCATCGTGCTGGTCCTCTGTGCCGTATTCGTTCCAGTCGGATTCCTGGGCGGCATTACGGGCGAGTTATATAAGCAATTTGCCATTACCATCGCGATATCCGTGATCATCTCGGGTGTGGTCGCCCTCACGCTCAGTCCGGCCCTCTGCTCTCTCGTGTTGAGACCAGAACATAGTCAGCGGCAAGGATTTTTCGGTGTTTTCAATCGGTTCTTCGGTTGGACCCAGGCGCGGTATTCGTCCATCGTCGGGTCGATCTTGAACCGAGCGGTCCTGTCCATGGTCTTCTTCGCAGTCATCGGCTTGTTCGCCGTCGGTCTGTTCAAAATCATTCCCTCCAGTTTCTTGCCGGAAGAGGATCAGGGCTACTTCATTACGATCGTCCAGCTGCCCGATGGCGCCTCGAAGCAACGCACCGACGTGGTGCTGACGAAAATCGAAAACTATTTTCTCTCGGTTCCCGGGATCCATTCAACCGACGCGTTGACCGGCCAGAACTTCGTCTTCGGCACCAGAGGACCGAATGCGGCAACCATGTTTCTGCCCTTGCGACATTGGGACGAACGACCGGGGAAGCAGAACCATGTGAAATCTATCATCGGAGCTGCGTATGGAGAATTTGCCAAAATTCCTGAGGCGCTGATTTTGGCCTTTAACGCCCCCTCCATCCGGGGACTGGGCGCTACGGGCGGCTTCTCCCTCCAGCTTCAAGATCCTAGCAG
>JBDSKU010000107.1:0-5734 GCA_039916745.1 Nitrospiraceae bacterium | reverse complement strand
CATGGTTGATGACGACGACGACGATTTTGAATTACCCGTGCTCCCTGTTCTCGATAAGGGGCCTCCGCCGGAGTGCCCGATGTGCGGCGAATCGATGGGATTCATCGATGGCGGCTGGTGTTGCGTGGATTGCAACGGCGAGTTGCTGGGGCCTGAAACAGGCTAGCCCGGCGAGTCGTGATGCGTCACGGGTATGAGTTCTAGACACAAAGAGAACATCATGGCCCTCTGTTCGTTTTTTATTCGTAATCCCTCATCGATCACTCGTCACGGTTCCTGATGCTTCGCATCGTCACCGGGCCTTTTCATCCCGCACTTGATCGTGCCCTCGTCGAGGATATTCGCTCCTGTAAGGCCGATAATCCATTTGCTCCGCTCGCCGTCATTGTCCCCTCTGCCGCTCTCGTCGAACAGCTGAAACAGTCTCTCACGCATCACGAGCCGAAAGCCTTCCTTAATATCCATTTTCTGACGTTCCACCAGCTCGCCCTCCGACTGCGTGATAATGATGCGGGGGGGGCCGAGGCCAGTCCTGCTCCACCCCTGCAACTGGTCGATGATTTTTTTTTCGAACAATTGGTGCGGCAGGTGGTTCGGCGTAAGCTTCCCGGGCTCGAGCCGCTCACGCGATTGCCTGCTTCCCCAGGAACGTGGAAGGGCCTGTGGGCGACAGTCCGCGACTTGAAAGACGCGGTGGTCGAGCCGACGACGGCCTTGAACGCGCTCTCGGAAGGGGTATTCGAAGAAGACGATCGAACCTGGCTCCGTGCCCTGTTCACCCTGCACGCGGCGACAATGGAAGCCAGTCGCTCGCTCGGGATTGGTTCTCCTGATGACCTGGCGGCCACACTTGGACGGGATCTCTCTGGTTCTTCGTTTCTTCGCGGAATGCACCGCCTGTTCTATTATGGTTTCTACGACCTCTCGCAGGTTCAACTCTCGTTTTTTGAATCGGTGATCCGCGCCGCGCCGACGACTCTGTACTTTCCGCTACAGAACTCCCCGGCCTTTTTCTTTGCGCGCCAATTTTTCGAGCGTCATCTCCTTCCACTGGCGGATAGCCATGAGGATCGGAGCGGGAAAGGGGACCCCATCGCCACATCGGAACGGGTCGAACTCTCCGTCACACACGTGATCGGGGTCGAGGAGGAGTTAGCGACGGTCTGTCGTGAGATCCTGACCTTGGTCGAGGTGAACGGCTATCGTTTTGACGAGATCGGTATGGTGGCCCGCACGCTGGAGCCCTACCAGGCCAGGCTGCAATCGGTATTCGAGCATCATCTGGTGCCATTTACGACAACGGCGGGGAAGCCGCTGTCGCGCGAACCATTGATCAAAACCCTTTTGCGCCTGGCCTCGCTCCCGCTGAATGACTTCGACCATTCCGCCATGCTGGACGTAGTCACGTCACCCTTCTACCGCCTATCGGGGACCGATTCCTCGACCGCCAGTTTTCGGCCTGATATCTGGCGTTCCCTCGTCTACACCTTGGGTATTACGAAAGGGGCGGCAGAGTGGAGACGGTTGGCAGAGTCAGCCAGTTCGTCGATTCTCCGCGATGCAGCGGCAGCGTTTGACGAAGATGACCGGACAAGGAGCGAGACAGACCAGGCTCCTCAGCTGACGTATTTGTGGGAGCTCGTGTCGCGACTGATTCAGGATTGCCGGGCGCTCCCGGCGGAAGGATCTATCGGCACATTGACCGAGGCATTCTTCATGCTGATGCAATCTCATGTGCATGTGCCTGGCTTGTCCAACGTATCGTCGCGTGAGTTACCCGAATCAACCGATCTCACCAGGGTTGGCTCGCAGATACGATCCGTGCTGGACCGACTGCGGGAATTAGATCCGCTAGGAGAGGATCTCTCGTGGAGGGAATGGGTCGAATTATTTCAACGGGTAGTAGATGAAACCCGTATGCCTATCGACGAGGAGCGGCACCAGGGCATTCAGGTGCTGGATGCCATGACGGCTCGTGGCAGGACCGTCCGAGCGCTCTTTATCCTTGGCATGAATGAAAAGCTTTTTCCTCGATATGTCCGTGAAGACCCCTTTCTACGTGACCGCCAACGCGTCGTGCTGGAATCGACATTGGGCTATAAGATCGATGAGAAGTTAGCCGGGCACGAGGAAGAAGTCCTGTTATTTGAACTCCTCAGCCGCTCGGCCACCAATCGACTGTATCTGTCATATCAGCGAGCCGATGAAGCCGGACGAGTCATGGCGCCGTCCGGTTTCATTGCCATGGCGATGCGCGACCCACGATTTGTCGGAAAGCCGGAAGAAGCGGTCCCTCGACGGCTGACTCAGCGGATCAGTGAACAGCCGTCGATCCAAGACCTCTTACCGACCGAGGAATTGACCTTGGGTTGCCTGTTGCAGGGGCACGATGCAGGCCTGGTACTTGAGGCGATGGGGCGGGACCAGCGTCTCTTTGAACAGGGCCTCGCAACCCTAAAGATCATTGAGCGGGAATCCCCGGAGCTCGGTCCGTTCGACGGGATCATCGGAGCTCAGGCCTCAACATCACCGGCGACCGCTGGACGGAGTTTCTCGCCGACAGCGTTAGAGCGCTATGCGACCTGCCCCTTCCAATATTTCGCAGAAAAAGTTCTCAGGTTAGAGCCTGTGCGACGACTTCAGCCGGACCATCTGCCTCCCTTAACAATCGGGAGCCTGGTTCATGAATCCCTTCGGCTGAGCTATGAGAGGCTGGTGCTGCTCGAGTGGCCCGATGGACAACTGCCCGAGGCCAGGGTGCAATCCACAGTGCATGAGGCCGTCCTCAATCGCTTTGCCGCCCATGCGGCAAGCCAAGGGACGGGGCACGCGTTACTCTGGACCTTGGCTTGTGAGCAGGTGACAGAGTTGGTTTTGGCCGCTGTGGCTTCCGACCAGGCAGAATATCTGGCAACCGGATTCCGCCCCGTTGCGTTTGAGGCGGCCGCTCAAGGAATCGTCCAGCTGGAGTTCGAGGGGCCATCGGTTTCCCTGAAGATTCATGGGACCTTGGATCGTGTCGATTATCGGTCTGAGCCTCCGGCGCTTCGTATCGTGGACTATAAATTTAAGCAGGGGAATGAGATCAGCCCTGTGGATCGAAACCTCGCCCTGTCGGCGGTGCGCGGATTCCGACTGCAACCACCGTTGTATGCTCGCATGACGCTGCCGTCGCTGCCAGCCGCAACCGATGTGCAATTGCTCTTCCTGGCTCCGCAATGGAAACAGCAGATTTCTCGCTCAACGTTTGAAGCCGGACTCTGGACCGGCCACACTGGTGCTCTGATCAGGCAGACTCTCTCGACATTGATCCAGGGTATCGAGAACAGAGAATTTTTTATTCTCCCCGATGGCTATTGCGACTACTGCGAGTTCTCCGGTGCCTGTCGACGCCATGATGCCATGGCCTGGTGGCGCTCCTATCGTTCACCCCAGGCCCGAGTCTTACGCAAGTTGAGAAAGCAGAAAATACAGGATGAGTGAATCGCTGACATTGACGGACTCCCAAGATCGGCTTCTGGCAGAGACCACCTGGGATCGTAATGTCGTGGTGGTGGCAGGAGCCGGAACCGGCAAGACCACGATCCTCGTCAATCGCATCCTCAACTTGCTGCTGAGGGAGCCAAGCCCCTTGGCCATCACGGAGGTCGTGGCCCTCACCTTCACCAATAAAGCCGCCACGGAAATGAAGCAACGGCTCCGCGCGCAGCTCCTTCGCCTGACTGAACAGGCCGATGATCTGATTGCCACCTTCCGGACCCGTTATCATCTCTCGGCTGAACAAGTGGCCGAGCGGGCCAGGACAGCGCTTGAGCAGATGGAGAAGGCGCAGATCGGCACCTTGCATAGTTTCGCCGCACACCTCCTGCGACTCCATCCGCTAGAGTCAGGAGTAGACCCATCATTTCAAGAGGATGATGGGTCACGCTTCAAGGAACTATTTCATTCGAGTTGGGATCGTTGGCTGGACGATGAGCTCGGATCAGACGGACCACAGCATGCCCGCTGGCGGCTGGTCCTCGCCGGGGCCTCCCTCGACGATCTCCAGCAGTTTACCGCCGCTCTCGCTGGGGACTTTGTCGACTTGGATGAACTGGACCGTCAATGTCGATCCAACTCTCTGGAGGGCGCCTTTCGTGATTGGGTGGTGGCAACCCATGGTCGTGCGACCACGATCCTTGCTGCACAGGATCGACCCAAACGGCGTAAGGCGGAGCAGATGCTCGTCGCTGCGGTGCAGTTGTTGGCATTCTTGCTGGAGAAGGGGCCGTTGAGACTTGATGACTTCTCTCAGGATGAACGGGCTGTTCTGGAGAAAGATCTGGGAAAGCCGCCTGCCGGATGGGATGAAGGTACGTTCCAGGAGACGTCATCGATTATCGGACTTGCTCAGCAACTTCTGACGGTGAACCAGGCCTACTTTCAAGAGGTGGTCACGCTCGTCCGGCCATTTTTGGATCAGGTCCGCCAGGGGTTTCACACCTCCGGGTGGATCGCATTCGACGGGTTGTTGGCTCGGGCCAAAACTCTCTTGCGTGACCATCCGGCTGTCCGCGCCAGGATCAAGCAGACCTATCGTGCGATTCTGGTCGATGAGTTTCAGGACACGGATCCGGTCCAGTACGAGATCGTCCTCTACCTCGGTGAACGGGCGGGCAGCCATCAGACTGCATGGCAAGACGTAGACTTGGAACCGGGAAAATTGTTTATCGTGGGGGATCCCAAGCAATCGATCTATGCCTTCCGCCGGGCCGACATCGAAGCCTTCGAACGGGTCGTGGAGAAGATTCGCGCGGGCGGGGGAGGCGTCTATTCCCTGGTCACGAACTTTCGCAGTGACGGGGCCGTGCTGGATGTGGTGAACAATGTCTTCGACCGGCTCTTTCACGCGACGGAACATGTTCAACCGGCCAATGAACGGCTGGCTGCGAGGCCTCAACGAAAGCCGGAAGTCTCAGTTTCCGGGGCGCAACTTCGATTGGTCACGCCGGGAGAGGACGAAGAGGAATTCGATGTGCAGGCGGCAACCAGGGCGGAGGCGGAAGCGCTGGCGCGTTGGCTGAAGGAGGAGCTGTTCGTCGGGACGACCGTCACAGATCGCGACCGCCGAGAAGGCCCGCTCCAACCGGGCCACATTGCCCTGATCTTCAGAAAGTTGACCCAGGCACAGGTCTATCTCGATGCCCTTCGCCGCTATGACATCGCCTATATCACTGACGGGGAAAAACATTTCTATCGACGGCAGGAAATTATCGATGTGGTCAACCTCCTTCGGGTCGTCGACAACCCGCACGATACGATTGCGTTAGTCGGAGTCTTACGCTCACCCTTGGGCGGTATGGCGGATGGGGATCTGTTGGCTCTCCAACAGATAGAGGGGTTGGACTATCAGCAACGAGATCGGCTGTCAGCCTGGAACCATCCCCAGGCGAAGATGGTGACGCAGCTCTATGAGCGATTGGCCGATCTGTATCAGCTTGCGCCCTTGCGGCCTGTGCCTGACGCCATCGATTTGATCTTCGAACGATTGCCGGTTCTCGAGTTGGCCGCGGCATCGCTCCACGGTGAGCAAGCCGTGGCTAATTTACGGAAGACCAGAGATATGGCCGAAGCATTGGCCGATCGTCCCCATCTGACGTTGACCGGGTTCGTCGACGTGATGATGACCAGGGTGGCTGAACAGCCCGATGAGGCAGAGAGCGCGTTGGCTGAGGAATCACTCGATGCCGTTCGC
>JBDSKU010000106.1:0-5058 GCA_039916745.1 Nitrospiraceae bacterium | reverse complement strand
TCGCCTTCGAGCTTGGATTCGTGTTGGACCAATTCCCACAGCAGGCGGGAGGCGGAGCCGCTCAGGATATCCGCGGTAGGAGGTTTATGGGCCTTCAGATAGATCTCTATCTCCGGATTGCCCGTGACATCCATGATGAGCTGTACGCCGTGGTTGCTGATCAAATCGGGCAGATTGGTGGCCACGGGGATGTGGAGCGTACGCGCGCGTTGCAGCCCTGGCGCAGCTGGATCACGGTCGGCAATGCCGACGATCTCAATCGATGGGAGCTGGTGCAGCAAATCTAACAGCGCGCGGCCGCCGCGACCTGCCCCCAGAATGGCGACCTTGGTGGGGTCGGAATGTTCCATTCAGGCGGTCTCCCTATGGCAGAATTGGAGCTTCTGTGCCGAGGAGGGCAAGGAGGGGAATGCCTCTCCTCGGCACAGAGGGGGGTGGAGGCTCATGGTTATAGCCGAGCAAGCTCCCGCTGTTCCATGGCCCGTGCGACGGCTGACCGCAGCTTCTCGCCCTCGACCGGTTTGACGAGATAATCTACCACGCCTTGCCGGAGGAAGGAGGTCGCCATATCGGTATCTGGGAAGCCGGTCAGCACGATGAGCGGGACATGCGGGTAGCTGCTTCGGAAGTAGGCGATGGCTTCGGCTCCATTCACTTTCGGCATGCGGATGTCGCAAATCATCACATCCAGCATGAGCCGGTTTTCACCGCTGTTGATCGTCTCAATGGCTTTCTCCCCGTTCTCAGCCTCAAGCACATCATAGCCCGCTTTCTGCAGCGTCATCTTCACGACTTTACGAATATCCGGCTCATCGTCCACCACCAGCACCCGTCCGTTGCAGGCCTCCCCCCCGACAAAGAATCCAGATTTAAAGTCAGTCATGGCACCCTCCTTGATTGATAGTGAGATGTGGTTTTCTTATGGCCGCCTCACATGCTCTTGACCTACGGAAAACGCAATGCGCGTGCCAGCATGGCTGCGTAGAAAGGATTCTGGTTTCCCTGCAAACATGCGTTTTCTGGCATGGGCACGCTGGCACGTGGTTGATACCCACCAGCATGTGCTGAAAACCACCACCAATGAGACTCGACAGTGACGTGAGCATTGTCGTTTCTGATGCGCAACGCGAGCGGCGAGGAAGGAGAGCGTCGACGAAACAGCGTGGCCCCTGCGATGATGCGTGAGCGAAAGGCCTGTGGCTCGTCGATCGGATGAATCACATATGATGCGAGCCTGGATGAGCAAGGGGTACAGGGCTCAATAGCGTTCATGCCCTCGGAATGGGGCTTTCGGCGCATGCTATTGCGATTAAGGCCTGTTCACTGGCCTTGAATTGCCTTTCATCCTGGCGCTAGGGTATCCTGACAGCACAATGAAATTGGAGAGTCTATGATCACGCCAGACGTGTTGACTGATTATGTGCGAAAGACGATGCCGGATGCTGCGGTGACGGTCTTGGACCGGACCGGTACGATGGATCATCTCAAAGTGGTGGTGATTTCGGCAGCGTTCGCGGGAAAGAACCTGCTGGATCGGCATCGCATGATCTATCAAGCATTAGATGTTCCGATGAAGGACGGGCGGATTCATGCGCTCGAACTGACAGCCAAAACCACAGACGAAGCCTAGGAGGCCGAGCCATGGCAGATTCCATTCAAGATGAAATTAACAAAGAAGTCGCCGCACACAAGATTTTGATCTACGGCAAGGGCACCAAGCAGATGCCCATGTGTGGATTCACGAGAGAGACGATACAGTTCTTCGACAAGTACGGGTATCCGTTTGAACTGATCGACGTCCTTTCTCAGCCGAGCAAGCGAGAAGCGCTCGCAAAAATGACCAACTGGCCGACGCTCCCCAAGGTGTTCATCGACGGGCAGTTTTACGGCGACACCGATGTGCTGGACCCGATGGCGGCCAAAGGCGAGATGGAGCCGCTGCTGAAAAAAGCATTCGGAAAATAGAAGAGTCGAAGAGAAGATCGGGAAGGGCGTCTGTCGAACTCTCCTGCTCGCGCAACGCGCGGCCTCAGAAGGCCCTCGTTGGACGCGCGCAATCGAGAGCTCGACAGACGCCCTTCCTGTTTAGGTTCAGGCAGCGGGTGAGGTGGGGAGAGGAAGTAGAGAGGGCGGCGGTCATGCTCTTGTGCTCGCGCACCCCTCACCTCAGAAGGTGTTGCGCAAGGGAGCGAGAAGCTTTCTTTGCTCCCGGAGCGCGCGCCCTCAGAAGGGCCTCGCTCGACGGCCGCAGTCAAAGGCTCCTCACTCCCTTGCTTAGCTGAGCATTGAACTGGAGAAGAGAATACGAATGGTTACGCGTAGTGGGAGCCTGTATAGCCTGCCCTCAAGGGCGAAGGATAAAAGAGCGGTGGTCGCTTTGGCGAGAAGAGACGCCGACATTTTTTATTTATCCTGGGATCTCTCATGGCTTCTCAAACAAACAGGTGCCTAGCGCCCACCAGCTAGTTTTCACGTAGGCGTTGTTATATCCCAGCAACGCTGGAATCAGTCGTTGATTGAGCCGCCGAAGATTATACGCCTGCACAGAGGCCTCGCTACTGACACCCGTGCAAGGCTGGGACTTATCCCACAGGGTTTCATGGAAGAGGTCATTTCGAAGGCCTACAATACGATCAATAAGAGCGCCATCAGCAGGAATATCCCACTTGTCGCAAAGAGTTTTTATCCGATCCCCGTGGCCTATGCGTTTGCCGTCAAACCCGGAAAGCTTCCAGCAACCATCAAAGACCATGTATTCGATCATGAACCGTTCCCAGTCCCATTCATAGGAAGGTGCTCGCGAATGCATGAACAGCAGATTTGAAATTAGCTTCTGATTTCTTTCCGGCCACATCCGCCAAATCTGATAACAGTTCGATAGAAAATCCTCTGCTACAGCTTTAGTAACGTGAATGTTGTGAGTCGAATGAATAGGCATGCGTCCATCAACCCACCAATCATGGAATTGAAGTCGCACACCAAACAGGTAAGCAAGCAGATGGATGACGAAGCCGCTTGGACCTCTTCGAAGTTCTTCTAGGGTGCCAGCGGAAGATAGACTTAGCTCATGTGAGGCTGAAATCTGATAGGTCAATGAAGGAGGCCACTTCGTTTCAGTCTTCTCGTCTAACTCTCTCACCAGTCGAGTCAGATGCGGGTATAAGAAGCCGTCGTCGTACGTGTGGTCTTCAACCGAAGCTCTAATCGCATCGTAATTCGATACTGGGGAGATGCTTCCGCCCTCAAACTCAATGTTGGACTCGAAGGGAAGAAAACCGAAGCAATCTCTTACCACAATTCCTCGATCAGAGCCTTGCATCATTCGACTACGACGAAATGTTTAGATTTCAAAGTCCGTCAACAAGTCGGCGCACCCATAATTCTGTCAACGGTTTGAGATCGCCATTGTCAGCGGCACGCAAGGCATCGAGGTATTGCGTCCGCGCCTCCCGATCTGGCGGTGCGGTCTCTACATGAGGAAGGCCAATTTTGTAGAGCAGGGCTGCGAGCAAGACGCGACCGATGCGGCCGTTGAAATCCTTGAAGGGGTGAATCCACTGAAACCGCCAATCTGCCCAAGCCAGGAGCGTCGCGCAGCCACCAAGCGTCCCGTCTGGCTCATGGCGCAAGCGCTCAGCCAAATCATCGCAGAACTGCCGCATGTGAATCGGCACTTCATAATAGGGCGGAGGAATATGGCCCCCGACCTGCACATTCACATCGCGGAACCGTCCGGCCCATTCCGGGAATAAATGACCAGCCAACCGTTTATGACGCTGGCACAGCCATTCGGAATTGATGACGATCTGATCGGGTTTGGCTTGGAGCATCTCATCGTAAATACCGACAAGCGGCACGGCGAGACGTTCGGACAGTTCTGAATAGGAGAGGCGGCCTTCGGCGGTCTCGAATTCGCGAGTAGAGCCTAGCTCGCTTTGGCTCTTGGAGTCTGCGTCAGGATCTTGAGACGATCCGTACTGACCGGCTGGTTCTCGAACGCCATGGACTGGCTCACCCGCTCCAGCAGGACTTTCCGGTGCGCCGCCGCCACCTTCGACGGGGTATTGTGTTGGCTGCGCCACTGTTGCAGGCGCAACTCGGCTTGCGCGAGGTCGATCGGCTGTTTCAGTTTTTGCTTCATGGCTGTCATTCTCCTTCACTTTGGATGAAGTTGCAACCGAGGCAGCTTCAACTGTCGCAATCTCGTCTTCCGTCAGCCCGTAGAGGTTATAGACCAACCGGTCGATCTCCCGGTCAGTCGCATCGATCTGCCGCTGCCACCGCTCTCTGTCGGTAGGCGTCTTTGCCTCAGACAGACGCTGGTGCAAGTCCAGCATGCGCTCGACGAGTAGGACCAGACGGTGGTCTTTCGGCTTAATTGGGAATTCTGCTAGCTGCTTCTTCGTGTACCAAGGATACAGAACATCGTAAATCGCGTGTTTTGTTCTTAGATACCATGCTCCGAGTCGAGACAGAAGAATACCTAGAATATATTTCAACTCTGATGAATCATCGCTTTTGGAAATAAGAATATACAGCGATTGATCCAGCGCAGCAGGTTTTTCAAGGAACGTTCCATGCAGCTTCGGGCCAAGAATTTTACGAAGGGCTATTTTCTGGTTGAAAAAGAATTCAGGATCTCGTGGTTCAGCTAGCCAGGAGCCATAAGACAGAAATTTACCGCTTGGCCTAGAAGTGAATCGGCCAACATCTTTCCCTTTGAGTTCTGGCAAGTATGAATCATTTACTCGCTTATCCGCATGGTAGGAACAGAGATCCTTATCCTTCTTTGTCTGAGGTCCGGGGCCAAACTTAGACTTACCATAGCCATCAGTACGGTAGGCGTGAATCCCTCGATTTACTTTCACATATAGACTAAGAGGCTTAGAGCCTTGCTCCATGGAGTCAAGAACCTGAGTGGCAAGCTGAGATTGCTTCGGATCGATCAGACCTCGCTGGAGGGCGATCTTGGGATCAATTGTGTTGGTGGCTAGGATAGTAGTTGGAGTGACAAAGCGGTCTATTGGAATGACTCCTGAATTACCTGCCACTGTTAGA
>JBDSKU010000105.1:0-2660 GCA_039916745.1 Nitrospiraceae bacterium | reverse complement strand
ACGCCCCTATAAGAAAGGGAGATCATCCATGCCACCAAAAATTGAGATCGGTTCGATTGTGAAAGTCGTGAAGACTGATGACGAATGGAAGAAGATTCTCACGCCGGAAGCCTACCGAGTCCTGCGGCATGAAGATACCGAGCGGCCCTTCCTCAACAACATGCACGACAACAAGAAAGACGGCATCTACTACTGCGCGGGCTGTGACCTCCCGGCCTATTCATCGGAGCATAAATTCGACAGCGGCACCGGCTGGCCCAGCTTCTGGCAACCCATCGATACCAAGGTGGTCGAATCCACCACCGACTACAAATTGATTTTTCCGAGAACAGAAGTCCATTGCGCCCGTTGCGAAGGCCATCAAGGCCATATCTTCAAGGACGGCCCCAAACCGACCGGCTTGCGGTACTGCATCAACGGCGCCGCGCTGAAGTTTGTTCCGGCGTAAGGTGTGGGTAGGAGAATAGGCCACGGCTGGAAGAAACGACGGATGGATGGCGCATCCTGATCCCGTATACGCTTCTTGCACAGAATCTGGCCTGGTCCCGGTCACCCGCCGGCATGAACCGGGGAATTCTTCATCCTGTATAGACAGCGCTTAGGAGACCACCGGTCGACTATCCAATAATTCCCGTACACGATTGGCCAGAACGAGTGGAGTGAAGGGTTTCTGAAGAAACTGAATGCCAGTCTCTAAGACCCCATGCTGATCGATCGCATCAGCCGTGTATCCTGACATATAGAGCACCCTCATCTCCGGATAGAGGGACAGCAGTCGCTCAGCGACTTCCTTTCCGTTCATCCTGGGCATCACCACATCGGTGATGAGCACATGAATGGGCCCCTGATGATTCCTGCAGACCTGGAAGGCTCGTCGCCGTCCTGGGCATCCAGCACAGCGTACCCGCGAGATTCCAGAATAGTCCTCACCAGTTTCCTGACGAGATCCTCATCTTCCACAACCAGGACCGTCTCCGAGCCGCGCGCGGCTTCGGTGTTGGCCGGGAGAGGCGGAGACATGGCGGCGTCCTGTGCGACCCGCGGAAAATAAATACGAAATGTGGTGCCCTTCCCGACCACACTCGAGAACGCGATACGGCCGCCGCTCTGTTTCACGATTCCGTAAATCATGGACAACCCGAGGCCCGTGCCTTTCCCGATCGCCTTGGTCGTAAAAAACGGATCATAGATATGCCGTTGCGTGTCTACGTCCATGCCCTCCCCCGTATCCGATACCGCAAGCATCACGGAAGGACTGTCTATGCCGTCATAGTCGTCGCGGGCTTCCTGGTCATGGATGTCGATGTTCTTAGTCGTAATGGTCAGCCTGCCTCCGCAGGGCATGGCATCCCTGGAATTGACGGCAAGATTCATGATTACCTGTTCGATCTGTCCGGGATCGACTTTCACAGAGCCAGTAGTGGCGTCGAGGATCGTCAGCAACTCAATGTCCTCGCCGATCAGCCGTCGTAGCAGCCGCTCCATCGTCACCACTACATCATTGAGATTGAGGGTCTTGGGAGCCAGGACCTGCCGGCGGCCGAAGGCGAGGAGCTGATGGGTCAGCACGGCGGCGCGCTCTCCAGCTTCCTTGATCATCTCGACCTTGCCCTTCTGGGGATCGTCCGAAGCCATCGTCTTGAGAAGCATGAAGCAACAGCCATTGATGACCGTCAGGAGGTTGTTGAAATCGTGCGCAATGCCGCCGGCCAATTGGCCGACGCCATCGAGCTTCTGCGCCTCGCGCAATCGCTCCTCGAGACGGCGATGGATCGAGACATCGCGAAAAATGATCACCACGCCGATGATCTCTCCCTCTTCGTTACGAATCGGAGCGGCGCTATCGTCGATCGGAAGCGTGGTTCCATCTTTTCGTTGAAGCAACGTCCCCTCGGCCAGCTCCAGGACGACTCCTTCCTGAATCACCCGCGTGACAGGGCTTTCGACGGGCGTATGCGCGTCGCCACGCATGGTCTGAAATATCTCCGACACGGGGCGGTCTGTGGCTTCGGAAAATATCCACCCCGTCAGTAATTCCGCGCTGGGGTTGAGATAGGTGACACGTCCCTCCATATCGGTGGCTAACACGGCATCCCCCACACTATTCAGCGTCGCCGCGAGCCACCGCTCCATCTTTCGCAATTTGGTTTCCGTCTGCTGCCGATAGAGGGCCATCGCAATCGTATGGTGCAGATCCCGATCGTCCAACGGCGTCCGCACATAGCCGAACGGTTCCTTGCGTGCCAGGGATTGCAGCGCGACCGGGTCGGCGTGCGTCGTGGAATATAGAATGGGAATCTGCAATTGCTCGATGAGGTGCTGAGTGGATTCGTGCCGAGCCAGCTCAGTTTGCACCGACGTACTCATGATCACGAGATCCGGGCGAAGGGCCTCAACGCGGGCGAGAAGGGCCTCGCCGGAATGGACTACCTCGCAGACGGCATAGCCCAATTTCTCCAGCCGCTGCTGAATGTCCGTGGCGACACAGGCGTCATCTTCGAGCACGAGAATTTTACTGGCAGACATCATCCTTCCTTTCGTATGAGCCCGAGGGGCAGGGAGGCGCGCTGATACTGGTCACCCATGGCCCCAGCCACCGCCCCTGGTTGCAGCCAGGGGCTAAAGATAGCCGAAACCTGAGTCTCCACATCGACAAGGTG
>JBDSKU010000104.1:0-3569 GCA_039916745.1 Nitrospiraceae bacterium | reverse complement strand
CGAACAAGTAGCGAACGAGTTGATCGACATGGAGGGCGGGAGTGGCCGTGAGCTGCTCCCGCCCTTCGTATTTCGAGCAGACTGCTGAAAAAGCCCGTCAGCTTCGTTCTCGCCTCGAACGCATCTTCAACCTAGCCCACTTGGGAAACGAACTGTCTTGGCAGCTCAGGATGGGCGGGTGATGAATGTTACGCCTCCGGTGCGTTTATCGGCCGCGATCTTGCTGAACGGCCCTTTTGAGCAGCCTGTTGGAGAGCGCTTCCCGACGATGTCCTGTACGGATTCACCAGACCAATCCATGGGCAAGGGATTTCTTCCGATTCGAGTCCCTTCAGCTAGTAGGGAAGGGATCGGCTGATTGATGGACCAGGGGAACTGTGCTAGGGTCAACTCTCAATGAAACGAATATGCGCCACGCCATCCTATTTTCGAATGCTGGTTCTCATATGGGCGTCCCTATGGATGCTCATGGTTCCACTCTTCCATGTGCATCCCGATGCAGACCATCGTCATGGGGATGCAAGTCATGTGCATGGCGGTACGCTTCATACAGTGTTTTCCCAGGACCTCGAGTGCGAGTATACGGACGATGTCCACGATCCAACCTGTCCTGAAGCAGCGCATCAGCATCTTCAGCTTCAAGCTCTTGCGCATTCCGGTCATGCGGTTAATCACCCTGAAATTGAATTCTCACTGCTGACTAGTTCGGTCGATCGTCCATTGCCGAAGCCGATGGCTACGGTCTCTGGATTACTAGTCGTCGAGACGACAACGGCTCAACGGGCCGTTACGGTTGCTTCGTTGCAACTAGGCACTTCTGATACCATTCTGTTTCTCTCCACAGCACTTCCTTTGCGTGCTCCTCCCTCCCAATCCCTCTGATCCATTTCCTCATTTCTTGAAGATCGAGTACGCAGGCTTATTGCGTCAGATACCGGTCCGGGGCGGCGCCCTTCGCTGTTTCTGATTGTCGGTCTTTTCGGAGATCGCGATTCGTTCCACCTTGAGCAAACCAGCTTACGGTGGATGGTTCGAACGCATAGCCTGCGAAGAAGGGGAGACAATCAATGACTCGTCAACTGATAGCGTGGCTAGGGATTCTGGCCTCGGCGGTCGAGATCCTGTGCCTGAGTTCGTATGTGGCTGCGGCTGCCGGCGAATCGACCTCCACCCACACATTACACAGCGTGCTTGCATTGGCCCTCGAACACAATCCGACTATGGCAGGTGCTCAGGGAGCCATGCGGCAAAGTCGAGGACAACAAGTTTCCGCCGGGGCCTATCTTAACCCCTCGATTTCTGGAGCAGCCGGGCGAGGGAGCATTCGCGATCCGAGCACCGGGGTGAAGATGACTGAGCGAACGGTGACGGTTGAACAGCCCCTGGAGTGGCAAGGGAAACGCCGCGCCAGACAGCAGGCAGCAGATGCAGGCGCGGCAGGGGCCAGCGCCGCGATGGAGGAGACACGCCTCAACGTGATTGCTGAGACGAAGGTCGCTTTTTACCATGTGTTGTTCGCGCAGCGAGATGCCGAGTTGGCCGGCAAAAACCTGACGATGGTTGAAGAGGTTCTGCGAACCGTAAAGGCGCGCGTGGCTGCGGGCGATGCCACGCTCTTTGAAACGATGAAGGCCACCGTCGAGGTTCAGAAGGCACAGAAAGAAGTCGCACGAGCCCAGAATGCCTTGGTGGTCGTGAGGGCCAAGCTTGATATGGTGACGGCCGGTAGGTTGGGCAGACAGTTCTCGATCCAGGGTGATTTTGAACCGCTCCAGCAGGGTCTCGATCCCGAGGCCCTGGCTGCCCGCGCGGTGGACCAGCATCCGGCACTCCGACGACTCAGCAAGCTCGTCGAACAGGCGCAGTTCAGCGCGACGTTCGAACGGGAGTCGCGGATGCCGAACGTTACGGTGCAAGGCAGCTATCATCGGGAGGCCGGGGATGAGTCGGTCGTTGCCGGGCTCAGCGTTCCCCTGCCACTCTGGTACCAACGCCAGGGAGAGATCGAAACCGCTCTCGGAGCCAGACATCGCGCCGAAGCCGAACGGCTGCGGGCCCAGAATGAAATTACCCAAGCGATCACGCAATATGTCCAGGATGTCCGCACCGCGAACGAACAACTTCAGGTTTTCGAGACGGGGTTGCTGCAGCAAGCGGAGCAGACGCTGCGGATCGCACGTGTCAGTTTCAAGCAGGGAGCGGCCAGCCTCCTGGACCTGCTCGATTCCCAACGCGTATATCGGCAAACGTTACTTGAGTACGTTCAAGCGCGCGCGGACCTCTCCATCGCCCTCGCTCGGCTTGAACGTGCAGTCGGTGGAATCTGACGATTCAGAAGGAGCCTGACCATGCGAATCAGATGGACCGTACAGACCATGTGCTGCGTGCTCGCGCTGTTCCTGTTCGTCGCGTCCTGCGGAGACCGCGGGACTGAACCGCCGACTCCGCCGCTGAAAGCCAGTTCACAGTCAGACGTTCCTCGCATCAGCACCATTCAGGCCCCGACGGCTGTGCGGGGTCGAGTACGGACCGAAACGGTTGCCGCACAGGTGGTTCCAGAAGTGGTGACGGCTCCAGGCGAAGTGTCGCTCGATCTGAAGCAAGTTGCCAAGATTACGTCACGGCTTGAAGGCCAAGTCCAGTCCGTCTTTGTTCAGTTGGGTGATCGCGTCCGACGCGGTCACCCTTTGCTGGCCATTGAGAGTATGCGTTTGGATGAATTGGTGCAGGAATATCTCGTGACGAAGGCCCAGGCGGATGTCGCTGAGAGCGGGTACCGGCGAACTGAGAAACTGGCAACCGATCAGATCGTGACGGAGCGTCGACTGGTCGAAGAGCGAGGCCACAATATTGAAGCGCAGGCTCGTCATCAGCATGTCCGCGAGAAGCTCTTGAATATGGGCATGACGAAAGATGAGTTACATCAACTGGAGCATGGAAGTCATCAGGAGGGGCATCGCTATACCCTCACATCGCCGATCGCCGGGACGGTAGTCGCGCAAAATGTTGTGCAGGGGCAGGGTGTCGCTCCTGGTAATGAACTGTTCGAAGTCGTCGACACGAGCCGGGTCTGGGTTTTTGCCAATCTGCCGATCGAGCAGGCCCGAAAGTTCAAAGAGGGCGATGTGGGAACGATCCTGCCAAAAGGCGGTGAGCCGGTCACGGCTCCGCTCACCTATCTTGCGCCGGTCGCGGACGAGACCACGCGCACGATCCGAGTTCGGTTCGAAGTGGCGAATCAGCAGCAGCGCCTGAGACCGCGAGAGTATGTGGATGTTCAGTTGTCCATCGCCAGTCCACCGACCTTGGCGGTTCCCGTCTCGGCTGTCACGATGGTGGAGAACGTGCGTGGCGTCTTCGTACAACGGGAGACGAGGTTTGCGTTCGTTCCGATCGAAGTCGGCCGCGAGGGCGGGGGCTGGGTTGAAGTGAAGAAAGGCCTGACTGCGGGCGAGCAAGTGGTGATCGACGGTGTATTCGACTTGAAGAACGTGTTGCTGAAAGAACACATAGGGTCCGGAGAGGGAGAATAAAATGGAACGGCTATTTACCCTCTCGCTGCGCTACCG
>JBDSKU010000103.1:0-5353 GCA_039916745.1 Nitrospiraceae bacterium | reverse complement strand
AAAATTGGAGGTGGTGACGAGTGAGATAGACGCTGAGTATAGAGGACTGGACTGACGGTGGGCAAGCCGTGGATTCGAGCCTTCAGCGGTCAGCATTCAGCTGCTGAGGGAAAATACTTCTGAGGCTGAACGCCGATGGCTGAAGGCGCACGGCTAGCAGGCTGTTGACAAAGGCCGCCAGCGGCGTTCCCTGCCTCCGCCGAAGCGGCTTCGCGCGGCAGGTCGCGGCGCGCAGAGGCTCAACATACAGACGAGAGTACGCTACGCCTCTTCGCTTGCTGCGACCTTGCTGGGCGGTCTTTCTGAACAGCCTGCAACGACGTCTGACCGCATCTGCAACTGTCCTGGCATGCGCATTCTGCAGTGGCTTAGCAGTTTGTCAACAACCTGCTAGGAAGAAGACACGAGACACTTGGTCCAATCCAGCGTCTGGAGAGGAAGAGCTATTTTCATCGCTTCAAAGTCGCGGTCACAATGGATCAATGTTGCTGAATGTGCCAGTGCGACTGTTGCGATAAAACAATCCGCAGCTGAAGGGGATACTCCATGTTGACGAAGCTGCGCAGCATGCTGCCACGCCTTGTCCCACCAGGCTGGTTGAAATGATAGTCGCGCCACAGGAAGAAACCACCGCAAAAACGTTTCCGGCCGCTCGGTCTTCGTCAGGCCCGTCATGAGTTCAAGCAGAATCCACTCCGTAACAGCCGTCTCGCCGTTCACGATCAATGGTTTCAATTGGGATTGAATAGCGGGATGACCGGATGGGCGGAGCGCGTGAATCCAGACGGAGGTGTCAACGAGATACATGAGGCGTACGCTTCTGCCGTTGCCGACGAAGCCGCTCGGGAGTGAGATCCAGCGAAATCGTCCCGAGTGCATCCGCAAGCTGCTGTAACTGGCCCCGTTGAATGACCGTGCGAAGACTGGCCTCCACCGTCCCTTTGATGGTGTCCGTTCCAAGGGCCTTCTGCGCTTGCCGCAAAAGATTCTGGTCTAGCTCGATCGTTGTCTTCATCGTTCATCTCTCTCAGCGTTCTGGAGCCTCGTGCCCATACGATACAGAACATTCATATGGGCGTCAAGTGATACATGACCCATACTCTTAAGAGAACTAGCCATCAGCCCTCAGCATTCAGCATTCAGCATTCAGCATTCAGCTTCTGAAGGGATAGGCTGAAGGCTAAAGGCATTTGATCCCTTCCTCCCCTTTGTAAGGGGAGGCTGGGAGGGGTAGCGTTTCCGTTCTCGATCATACGCTGATCGTGGCCGTCGAATGAGGAGCGACCTCCCCTGGCCCCTCCTTACGAAGGAGGGGAAGAAGACAGCGCTCAGCTTCTGCAGGAATAGATTTCGGAGGATGAGAGTAAGAGCAACGAGTGGCGAAATACCTTATCGCGCGGCCAGCGTGGAGAACTGGTCCGAGTGCAGGAGCCGCTCATCGGCTGTCAGAAGTGTCAATCCGTACACAGCGGCAGTCGCTGCAAGAAACCGGTCGGCTGGATCTTGATGGGACAGATCGATGTGCCGACTCATCAACGCCACGGCATGGGTGAGAGGAGCTTCCCGGAATGGAATCGTATCCAACAGCTGCTGAATCCATGAAGCCGGGTCAGGTTGAAGTTGAATACGCTTCTTTTCCGCCAACAGATGCACTTCCCAGAGCGTGATAGGGGACAACCAGAGCTCGTTGTGGAGGTTTTCCAACTCGGCTTTTATCTCTGGCGAAAGATGATCCGGGTCGAGCACGCTCCAGAGCAGAACGTGGGTATCGAGCAGGAGCTTCACGTGCGAAGGGCTTCCCATTCCTCATGGCTGGAGATGGGATTGATAATGTCACCAGTGATGGCACCGGAACTGGAGAACGAACCCAGCCATGACTGTGGCATCGATGAGGGAGGAGGTGGCCCCACCTGCGCGATAGGCTCACCCTTGCGAAGGACCAGAATAGGTTTTTTCGTTCGGTTGACTTTGGCAAGAATAGCCAAACAGGTCGCCTTGAAATGAGAAATCGAGACTTCTTCCATCTCAGTATGCTTGCGCACTTTGCTCATGCCGAGACATTACCATGGTCAATGACTATGGTCAACGACTCGAGCGATCAGCTCTCGCCGGACGGTGTGCTATTTCCTCGTCTTATAAATGGGAGGCCAGAAGGGATAGAGTTTCTACGCTCGATCAACTGTTGGCCTGGCAATCTCCGTGGCAACACGAAAAAAGAAGCCCCGCTGGGGATCTCCCAGCGGGGCTTTCTTTTTTCGCAGGAGCCGAGAGATCCTCTCGACCCTTGCCTTATGCGTCTTAACTACTTTTTAGAAGTTCAACCAAAGCTGGGCATAGGCCCAGTCCTGGTCATTGCTCTTGCCCAGGTTCTCCTGGATGTAGCCGCCGGCAAAGAGGTGGCCATAGGCCGCCTGGAATGCCAACTTGCCATCCATGAACATGTGCGTCCAAGCAATATCCAGTTCGTCACCGATGTGCTTCTTCTGGTTACCGTTCTTCGAGAAGACATAGACGCCCTGTGAGCCACGATACCAGTTATCTGACCGATTGGCCAGATTCAAGCTGGTGAGCCAGAACTCGATATGGTCGTCCTTGCTCGGCCTTGCTTGGAAGTTGATCGATGGGCTCATCATGTTCTTCCAAGCCTGGACATCCATGTACCCCATGTGGATGTGGTTGGTGGGGAACATGTTCTCAAAGGTATTGGCTGTCTTACAACCGGTGCCGCTACCATTCGTACAATTCGCACGGCCATCACCCGTGGCATAGTCGAAGTTGAAGGCCAACCGCGGCTTCCAGGCTGACTGGTAATGCGTATAGCCAATCCAGTTTCTGGTGGCAAAGGCACTGATGTGCAGATTCTGTGAGTTGCCGTATCCGGCGTTAGCCCCACCCTGATTGGCATCGGCCATCGAGCCGAACTGATAGGTGACTTCGTTCGTCGCATCGAAGTTACCCTTCCGCATCTCGATGCGGTTTCCAATGTTGTGGCGGGTTTGCGCCACATGCTTATTCGCCCCCAACCCTTGACCGGCGGCAACGCCAGTTGCTGCATTACGATTACTGTAGAGGAAATAGTAGGGTTCGATCAGGAAGCCGGGCACCGACTTGATCTGGTTGTAGAAAATAAACATGTCGGAATCGTTATTCGCACCAGAATTACCAGTACCTGGGCCAGAAACCACATTGGCCGCAGTACCGCTGGTCGCAGCACCCTGGTTCAGATCGTTTTCTTGGGTTCTGAACCAACCAAGGTAGGACTCAAAGACCTTGGTGTTGTACTGCAACATCACACCGTCATGGGAGAATCCCGTATTGGCCCAATCGAAGTGGCCGAACAGGGAGTGGTTACCGAACACGAGATATTGACGACCGGCCTTCACGCTCAAGCCCTGCACGCCGGCAAAGTTCCGGACCAGCATATAGGCAGCCCTAACGCCCAAGGTTCCACCGTTACCGTTTGTGGTGTTATTAGAACCAGTGTGCGACAGCGCATCTCCAGCCGGACCGGTGTTAGCACCCCAAACCCTCGAATCGATGATTTCCATGTAGAAATTCACGTCTGGCGAGAGGTCATAGCCGATACCCAAACGCGTCATCTGTTGAACATAGAAGTCATTTTGTTTGCCGACATTTCCATTCGAATTAGGCTGATTACAGGCGCCGGACGCTCCAGATGGGCCTGCACCGAAGCAGACATTGTTCCGCATTTCAGGCCGTACACGGAGATCGGCGCGCAGCCAGAATTTGCTGATATCGAAATTCTTGCCGATCTTCGGATCGTAGAGTTCGTAGGCTTCCTTCTGCGGAATCGCGCGAGGAATGGCCGCGACGTTGGTGATCCTCTCACCCTCCGGCAATTCAAACGCGGCTTGCGCCGGAGCCGTTCCGAACGACAGGCCCGCAGCCATGACGGCCGCACTGAAGAAGGTGGCCGCACTGGCCCACCCGATCCGTCCTTGGATACTTTGCATAAGAGTTCCTCCTGTGAATTGGATAACAGCCGCCACCGGTGCACGTTCCGGCGCTGCGCTGCCGACTTGACATCCAACTGCATGCACGGTCATGACTCGTTCTCTTTCATCCCTGCCCTGCCGGAGAACCGAGACCCCGTTGTGCCAACGGCTTCTCTTCCCCCCTTAACCACTACCAACTTGCCCGAACCGCCTTGATCTGACAAACAATTTTCAGGTTTCTGACGGGCAGCTCTTCGGCGCACTCGCCTCGCCTTTCCCGCCGCCCTTTAGACCTGACCAGACTGGCTGATGGACTTGGCTCCGTCCTCTGCCTGTTTACCGGCCGCGTTGATCTGCTCTTCGGCATCTTTGATGGAGGCTTGAAAATCCTGCTCAACCATCTTCACTTCCTGCTGGATCATATTGATTTCCGGCTCTACCGACTTCCTGAGATCCTCTGCCGTTTCCTTGAAGCCCTTGACTGCTTTGCCGATCTGGCGACCGACTTCAGGCAACTGCTTCGGGCCGAACAGCAAGAATCCGATCACCAAAATGATGAGAATTTCGCCGGCGCCCAATCCGAACATAGTTCAAACCTTGGCACGGGGTGAGAGGCGAGGGGCGAGGGGTACCGGTTCCGATATCTTGCTCCACTAGCCTCTGGCCCATTCGTCGTTAGCCTTGTTTAACCTGGTGCTCTGATTGAACCGGTGCACCAGCCTGTGGCGCAGCCTGCGTTTGTGCGATCTGCGTCGGCGCCACGTCAGGCGCATCGGACGGAGGAGGCGTCACATCGATGGCATCGGCCTCGTTGACGCTCTTCTTAAATCCTTTAATCGCCTTCCCGAGCCCTTCTCCTAGCTGCGGAATCTTGCCGGCTCCGAAAATGATCAACACGATGATCAGAATCAGCACCAATTCCATCCATCCAAATGATCCAAACATCAATGACTCGCTTTCTCGTTATGTCCCGCTCAGGCCATCCGGCGTTAGACCGCTCGAAAGGTGGGCCTTATTCCCCAAACGGGGGGAAGGCTATAGAAGATCAAGAAATTAGTCAAGCAGAAATTCGGCAACAGAGCGGTTGGCCCCTCGCCCTCTGCGGAGAAACGTCGCCGAGCTGCTGGAAATCCCATGGTCCGAATCTCTAAGACAGCAGGACAGGACTTCGCAGGATACTCAAAGTTCGTCCAGCAAGGCAGCAGGAGTGAAGGCCTGAGGCGTACCCTTGGGGGCGCACGGTGCGACGAATAAGGAGCACCACGTTTGTGCGCGCCGCCGAGTGGTGAGGCGGCCGGGTCCCCGTTGAAGGGCTGAACGATGCGAGAACGATGCTGGCGGACTTTTTCAGCATCTTGCGAGAAGACTCAGCGAGGTCGGACAAAGGCGTGATAATA
>JBDSKU010000102.1:0-8140 GCA_039916745.1 Nitrospiraceae bacterium | reverse complement strand
ACGTGGAATGGCTGGGTCGGGGTGAAGCCAACGTGGCCTCCGGCTGAAGGCGCTGCCGATGGGCAACATCCGGATGCCCATGACCCGCTCCTGGATTTCCCGCGTGTTGCGTTCGAGTTGCGCGACTCGTTCGAGCAGCACGGGCAATTGCGACATCTCGAAGCGCGCGCTGAGGTCGCTGAGCATCGATTGCGTGATGACCAGTTCGCCGACGAGGTTGATGAGTTTGTCGATCTTGGCGGTGTCCACCCGAATGGAGGCGGTGTCGGTCCCCTTCTTGGCATGAACCGCCGCGCCCTCTTGCTGCTTCTGCAACGCCTGAGTAATCTGTTGCGGCGTGGCGGCATGCTGTTCGATCAGGATCTCGCCGACGCGCTTCTGTTGCGCGAGGGCATGGTCCAACGTTTCGCGCGACACCACGCCGGTCTCGATAAGAATTTCTCCGAGAGGTTTGGGGTCGCTTTCGCTCACGGCGAGAGGCGAGAGGCCAGAGACGAGAGGGGAAGCACCGGGGTCTTTCGCATCGCTCGTTGCCCCTTGCCCCTCACTCTTTGTTTGTTCTTCAATCGTGAGCGCGCTGTCCTCCCGGACAAACTCGAACACGCCTTCAACGATCTCTTTGCTCTTGGCGGTCTCCACTGTGAGGGTCCAGGCGAGATAGCACTGTTCAGGTTCCATGCCCACAAGATCCGGCAACCGGCTGCTATCCAATTGCATCTCGCTGATTTTCCCGAGATCGCCCAATTCCTTGAAAACCTGCTGGGGATCCAGTCCACGCTGAAAGAGAAAGACCGGCGGCGTCCAATGGATGACGAAACGGTGCATCTCGGAGACTGGGCTTGAGGCGATGGGCGATGGGGCGGAGGCAGCCGGAGAGGTTGAAGCCGCAGGGGAAGAGATCTGATCCGTGCCGCTTCCCGCTTGCCCCTCGCCACGTGCCGGTTCGCCAGCCGACGGCGCGCCGACGGTGGAGGCTGCTTCCAATTTAATCTCAAGCGGATGCACCATGGCCTCATCCACTGTGGTTTCGTTTTGTGCGGCCTCGATCAAGGCCTTGAGGCAATCGGTCGATTTGAGCAACAGGTCTGTAATCGGCTGGGTGACCGCGATACGTCCGTTCCGAAGCTGGTCGAGCAAGGTCTCCATCTTGTGGGTGAATTGCGCGACGGACGTGAACCCCAACATCCCCGCAACCCCCTTGATGGAGTGGGCAGAGCGAAAGATCTTGTTGAGCAGATCGAGATCCTCCGGGCGCTGTTCGAGATCGAGCAGGCCGGTTTCAATCACCGCCATATGCTCGGCAGCTTCTTCAAAAAATGCAGAGTTGAATTGCGCAAAATCGTCGCTCATGGGTGGCCTCGTCGTTCGTCGTTCGTAACACGTACGTTGTTATCCGATTCGGACGCCGCACGCTTCACGAGATATGCGCGCCGAATCCGGGTCCTCATGCCGGCAATACCTTCTTCACAATCTTGAGAAACTGATCCGGATTGAACGGTTTGACGATCCATCCTGTTGCGCCGGCCGACTTCCCTGCCGCTTTCTTTTCGTCCGATGACTCGGTGGTCAGCATGAGAATCGGCGTAAACTTGAGTGCGGGCATTTTCCGAATTTCCTTGATCAATTCAAGGCCGTCCATCT
Organism: Nitrospiraceae bacterium; assembly: GCA_039916745.1. Classification (GTDB taxonomy): domain Bacteria; phylum Nitrospirota; class Nitrospiria; order Nitrospirales; family Nitrospiraceae; genus Palsa-1315. Next base: position 6,499 of record JBDSKU010000102.1, on the reverse strand, counting down.
CCGGCATGTTGAGGTCTGTGACGACCAGCGCCAGCTTCGACCCGTTCGAGAGTTTGCCGACCGCTTCTTTGCCGTCGCCGGCTTGCACGACTTGATACCCGGCGCAGGTCAAGGTAAAGGTCACCATGTCCCGCATGGTTTTCGAGTCATCTACGACCAGTACTGTCTGTCCCATACCGAATCCTCCAGACTAAAAGAGCGTGACGTTCTGATCTTCTTCTTCAGCGGCCGATGGGCCCGGAATGCCGACATGCTCGCGCCCTTCCATGGCATGCCGGTGCGCCGTGCGTTCGGTCTCCATGGTGTAGCTCCGCTCCACTTCTTCGAGCAGATTGAGCGCCTTCGCGAGATCCGGGGCGGTCGGATTCGCCACCAAAGATTGCATGTAGGTCTTCATCTGTATGAGCGGTTGCGCGACATGCTCCAGCTTCTGCTTGGTCATATCCTGAAACTGCATGGCCATGACGATCCGCGAGACATCGGACGACAACTCTTCCGCCTCGCTTCGAACATCCTGCATCGGCCCCATCCCGCGGGCGGATGAGCCGGCATAGGATGCTTGCTTCTGGGCTCGTTCGGAGATCGACCGAATTTTGAGAATGAGGTCTGAGGCCGCCTGTTCGGTTTGCTCGATAACGAAGGTGATCTGGCGGGTCAAGATCGGGATCAAAAGAATGGCATGAGAGGCGAACTGCTCCCATGCATACTTGGTCTGTTCAAGCTGTGCCACCTGCTTGTGCATCGCCGCCTCGACTGCCTGCCGCTCACGACGGCGGCTCCTTCGATTCCACCAGAGCATCGCGGCCATCCCCAGCCCCGCGCCAAACACCACTCCCCAGATATTCCCCGGCAACGCTTGCTCCATAAACTCCCCTGCAGGTATGTTTCGGTCAATGACCGACGAGTTCCGGGCACCCCAATTGCGTCGCCTTCAGCCGGAACTGCTCGGACACACCGGCCAGAGTGAGGCGTCCGGATCGCCGGGCGGCCAACAGTATTTGGATGCAGGAGCTGTCGATTTGGTGAACCAGGGTCAGATCCACGACAACCGGCCCCTCTTGCGACAGCAGGGTGACCAGCCTGTTCCGGAAATCCACAGCTTCAAAAATCGTGAGATCGGTCATCGGGCTATAGATCGAGTCTGTTCCGTCCATCGGATGCCATCTCCTGTCTGGCGTTCAGCCCACTCGCGGGCAACACACAAGCTGCAATGGTGCTCTATCGGTGTGGGATACGGAAACTTAAGCGGTTCTGGTTTCTTGTCTTACGAGACTCTCTCGTCATCACCTGAAACTCGAAACCTGACACGTGCCATAAGAAACTTGGCCTAGTGCGTTACAGCCGATGGTGCAATCATGTCGGCAATTTTTTCCCCATCGCCTGTAGACGACGCCTCCTCTTGCCGGTCCGGCACGAGCGGCGTTTTGCGTTCTAACACGACAATTTCAACCCGCCGATTCTTCGCTCGATTTTCAGGCGTGGTGTTCTGAACCACGGGCCTAGAATCGGCATACCCGACCGCCGACAGGTTCTGCATCGGCACTCCGTACAATTCACCCATGGCCCGTACGACCATCACCGCTCGCATCGCGGAGAGTTCCCAATTCGAGGGAAACTGCGCCGACTGGATCGGCACATTATCCGTATGGCCTTGCACCCTGACCTGACGATCGAGTTCGACCAGCACCTCGGCAAGCGTCTGGAGAAATGGCAGGGCTTCGGGACGGAGGGATGCCGCTCCGCTCTCGAACAGGACCAACTCCGGAAGCGACAGAACGATGGTGCTCTCTCCTGGCTCAGTCACCAAGATGGGCTCGATTCTCGTAGACGCCTGAAGCGCCTTCAGGGCCTGGCGCAGACGTCGGACCGCCATATCCTTTGAAGGGATCACATTGGGCACAATGGTGGTCGGCTTATTGGCACCGACTTGAAACGGCGTGGGGGAAGCAGGTGGACTGACGATTGGATTTAAGGCTGCCTTAATGGACTCACTTACCGTGCGGAACTTGCCTTCGTTTACCGAGGAGATCGAATACATGACGACGAAGAACGCAAAGAGCAGCGTGATGAAGTCGGCATACGACACCAGCCAGCGCTCGTGATTTTCGTGTTCTTCGTGTTTCTTTTTGCCCATAGTTGAATAGGGGATAAGGGGTAAAGGAAGAGAACTCTTAGATCCGTTATCCCGTTGCTTCCTTAACCCCCATATCCCCGTTACTCCTACTTTTTGACTTCTTTCGTACGTTCAGACTCCGGAAGGAAGCCCTCGAGTTTTTCCTGCAAAAGGCGTGGATTCTCGCCTTGAGCCAACCCCACGAGTCCCATGATGATCATCATGCGCGAGCCCGCTTCTTCCTTGATCTTGAATTTCATCTTGCTGGCCAGCGGAAGAAAAAACAGATTGGCAGCGGCGACACCATAGACCGTTGCCACGAACGCGACGGCGATACCGCCGCCGAGCTTGGAGGGATCGGCCAGATTTTCCATGACGTGAATCAGCCCGAGGACTGCACCGATGATGCCGACGGTCGGCGCATAGCCGCCTGCGGCCTCCCAGACTTTCGCCGCATTGATGCCTTCTTCTTCATGATGTTCGACGTCGATCTCCAGGATCTCATGCACCACTTTTGGATCGGTCCCATCCACAATCAACTGCACGCCTTTACGAAAAAACGGATCGTGGATGTCCTTCAGCTTGCCTTCGAGCGCCAGCAGCCCTTGCTTGCGAGACACGTTCGCCAGGTCGAGGATGGTCTTGATGGTGCCCTTGTTGTCGTGCTTCGGGTTGATGATGCCCAGGCTGATCATCGAGATCCCCTTCAGCACGACGGACAGAGGATTCTGCACACACACTGCGCCAATGGTTCCGCCCATCACGATGATGAAGGCAGTGAGCTGCATGATAGAGCCGAGATGGCCCCCTTCGAGGGCCTGGCCTCCGACGATGGAGCCGAGTGCGAGGACGATCCCGAGAATGGTCGCAATATCCACAGTATCGTATCCTATGAGTTCACGGTGATTCGGTCATGGCGCTGCGGGAACGTTCACCGGTTGCCATGGGCGATCAAACGTATCATGCGTGAAGGTTTGCATTTCGAGTAGCCCGACATGAGCAATACCCGATCCAAATGTGACCCTGCGTTTCGATCAGTTAAAGCCGAACTTTCCGAGGATGTCGTCGACCAGATTCTGTTTCATTGAGGTCTCGTTCGTGGCTTTCAATTGCTTCAACATATCGGTCGCATCGGTCTTAACCTCCGGCGTGGCGCCCTCGTGCTTAAGCCCGAAAACCACGACCAACTCCAACAGTTTATGTTCGACATCGTGGACAATGGTCGTCAGTTTCTTGACCCGCTGTGCCACAAGATCCTGAAACGACAAGGCTGTCATAATCTCGATCAGCCGTTTATCGTCCTGTGACAACGACAAAATGGATTGGGTCAAGGCACAGGCGACACAGCCGCCGTTTGCGCCTTTGGTCAGGGTCTCGGAGGCCTTCGTCAACGTCCCGGCCAGGCGTTCGCGGTTATCGATCAGTTGTTGGTCTTCCTGCGCCAACAGTTGCTGCGACTCGCGAAGCAAACAGGCGACGCAGGGAGGCGCCTGGATCTTGTCGACCGCCGCGGCAGCCTTGCGCAACAGACCGACGACGACGGCATGGCTATCTTGCAGTTCTTCCGTCAAACGCATGACTTCATGCGTCCCCTCTTCGGTCAGCTTCGTGAGGCCTTCCAGGTGTGTGGCCGCCTGAGGCAACTGGCTCGACATGGTCGTGATCGGTGCGCCCGCATCGTCGAGTTTGCGCAATGTCATATCGAGATATCGCGCAAGCTCGCCGAGCTCCGCATAGAGATGACCGTTGGTATCCGCCATCGTGTGCTCCTTACGGGAATATCTTACTGATTTTTTCCTGCAGCGTTTCGGCCGTGAACGGTTTCACGATGTAGTTGCTGACACCGGCCTTGACGGCTTCGATAAGATTCTCTTGCTGCGCTTCCGCCGTCACCATCAACACGGGAAGCTTCTTGATCGCCTCGTCGGCGCGAATGGCACGCAACATCTCGATGCCGGTCATTACCGGCATATTCCAATCCGAGACGACAAAACCAAAGCCTCCGCCCTGAAGTTTCGTCAGGCCTTCCTGCCCGTTTTCGGCTTCCTCGACGTTGGTATACCCCAATTGCTTGAGAATGTTTTTGACGATCCTCCGCATCGTCGACATATCGTCCACGACGAGGATCTTCATAGCTGGATCTGCTGGCATTGGGCGGTCCTCCTTCTTGCGAATGAGTCGACTTCGATTGATGGCGCACCATGAGCAGTGCGATCGGCGACATGCAGCCGCCGCCTGGACAGAGGCGCACGACTTAAACGTCGATCCAGCCATGGCAGGACGGTGGCCTGCGCATGCCCGAGCGGATTCGCTCGCAGTCGAACGGCAGTTGCCGGTTGACCTCGGGTTATCCCTGCGAGGAGCGGCTATGCATCCACTGATGGATATCGCGGCGGAGAAAGCGCCAATGCTTCCCGATTTTGGAAGCCGGCAACTCTCCGAGCCGCGCGAGCTTATAGACCGTCGACTTCGGCACCCGGAGAAACCGGGCCACATCCATGACGGTTAAGATCTCGCTATCCGTTGATGCTGCACCATCCACGCCCATCTGAGTTGTTGCTGCCATACTGCTATTCATGATGGATGTAATATCGGTCCGTCACGAACAGAACTTAAGCGAGGACAAGGACGCTGGAGCATGCATTCTCGCGAGTAAACGCACATAACGAAGAGACGAGATGGAGCCAATCGGTCAGTCCGATAGCCATAGCGATCAGCCTGCATCAATGAGTGACAACAGGATTGAATCGCCGTCACCGACCTCCGGCTTCATCAAGAGGAGCTCTCGCAAGGCAGAACATATGGCGGGTTACCTCAAGGCGGCAGATCTGCCTATGGGCAGGCGCACAAGAACGCAATGTATATGTGTCACAATAAAACTTCGATGTCTGATTGTATGAAGATATGAAGTAGCTACAGGAAGCTCAAAACGTTTGTCCATCGAGGCGCAGCCGACGGAGGCACCGGAAGCGTAGCCTCTGGTTAGGTTGAGGATGCTTCCGAAGCGAGAACGACGCTGGCGAGCGTTCACAGCTTCCTGAGGATTATTTATTGCGCTGGGCGCGGAGCCGCTCCGCCTGCGTTTGCAGAATGTGGCGGATAAGATGTTCCTGATCGGTGGGAGACAGCGACACAAATTCCGTGGCGATCGTGAAACCGAGTCCTTCCTTCACCGGCATCGACCGGATCACCCGAGCCGTGGCATCGATCGGCGTGAATGGCGGCAGCACCACTTTGATACGAAGCTTGTCTTCGGCAGCAAAGCTCCTTGGAGAAAAGAAGCCGATACCTCCGCCGCTGAGATTGACGTCGGCAATTTGAGCAATGGGTACACCTGCAGGATGCATCTGCGCAAGCGTCTTAACGATCACTTCTAACAGCCAATCGACTTTCATCATCCAGGGAAGCAGCGGTGAATGCGCCAATTGTTCTCCCTGCTGCGCAAAGAAATCAGCCGCCGGTTTGCGCATGGCCTCCGCAATCGCCTGGTCGCTTGCTGGGGGCATCTCAAGCAAGAAGGTCTCTTCCTGCTCGGTGATGAGCCGATATTCCAAGAGGACGCGATCGTCGATTCGGAGCCATTCCCGCCGTTCGTCCGATCGTGGCATATTGGATTGCACAGATGGTGGCATCGTCGAATATCCTCTGGCTCTGTTCTGACTACTTCTGACGTATTTCGAATTTCTAGCTTCGAGTCGCGTGTGTCTCGTTATCGACAACAACCAGAAACTGAAAGGCAGCGACTAGAAACCTGACGCGACCAAGGGCCCGCGGTTCGTCTTATGAATCACCACTCCATTCCGCCCGCAACCCTTGGCTTCGTAGAGTGCGGCATCCGCTGCGGCCATCCATTCGGGCACCGTGCGGATCGTCCGATCCGGGGTCTGTGCAATGCCCACGCTGACCGTGATTCGGACATGCCCTCCGTCCGCATCGAACTCGTGGCGCGCAATTCGATCGCGCAGCCGTTCTGCCAGCGCCGCGGCACGGTCGAGATCGGTATGGGGCAGCACAATCCCGAACTCTTCGCCTCCGTACCGACCCACTGAATCGGTATCCCGAACGGCCTGTCGCATGATCGCCGCCACGGCTTTTAATACCTCGTCTCCTCCCACATGCCCGAATAGATCGTTCACTCGCTTGAATAAATCCACATCGATCAGGATCAGGCACGCCGGTGCGCGATAGCGGGCCGAAGCTTTGAATTCACGCAGGAGAACCTCTTCGAGCGTGCGGCGATTCAGCAATCCGGTCAAACCATCGTGCGAAGCGCGATCCTCCATCTGTCGATGGATCGCGGCATTGTGGAGCGCCAGCGAGAGCGACGTGCCGACCATCGACAGCAGTTGGAGCTCGGATTCCGTGAAGGCCTCCTGCTGCCGCTCG
>JBDSKU010000101.1:0-4910 GCA_039916745.1 Nitrospiraceae bacterium | reverse complement strand
TTGTCCTGCCAGAATCGCTCCCGCGCGAGAAGCGGATGGCCTTTGCATGGAGGAGGGCCAATCCGGTCGGGTCGCTCGTGCTGCTCCGGTCCCACCGCGAGCTCTTCAGCTTGGCAGCTGTCGTGTTCCTCGGCTATCTCGCACATGCGATCCTGCCGAGCGTTGCCGTGCTCTATGTGGGCTATCGCTACGGCTGGGACGCGACGGCAGTCGGCTTCATGCTGGCCGGGTCCGGGGTCAGCGCGATGCTGGTGCAGGGGGTCTTGATCAGACCAATGACTGCCTGGTTCGGGGAGCGCAAGACCCTGCTGATGGGATTGGGCTGCGGCGCGATCGGGTTTATCGTATATGGTCTTGCGCCCAGTGGGTGGATCTATTGCGCTGGTATCCCGATCATGGCTTGCTGGGGCATGGCCGGTCCGTCCGTGCAATTCTTCATGACCCGCCGTGTGAGCGCCTCGGAACAGGGCCAGCTCCAAGGGGCCATCGCAGGTCTTTCCGGTATCGCCGGTCTCATCGGACCCAGTCTATTCACGCAAACCTTCGCGTTGTTCATCCGCCCAGGCTCCGCTCTCAGCACTCAGGACTCAACGCTCAGCACGTCCATGCATTTCCCCGGCGCGCCGTTTCTGCTGGCGTCCGTTCTCTTGCTGCTGGCCATGATACTGGCCTGGAGGGCCACGAGGCCAGTCGATTGACAGCAATTCGAGCAGCCAGTAGTCTAAGAACAGAAGGAGGATTCATCATGCCCATTCTTCTTGCTCTGTTTCTTGCCCTTGCCGTTGTCATTCCATCACAAGCTGCTGAAGAGGCTCAGCCGACTGGCATCACTGCGGTCAAGGCCGATGTGATGTATTGGGAAGGGGAGGAGGTTGTGGTGAAGGATGTCTCCGGTCGGGAATTGCGTCTGCGGGTGACTGCCGAGACGAAAGTCACGGGCGTTGCGGGCGGACGATTGAAAACCGGCGAGAAAATCGCGGCACAGGTTGCGTCCGACGGGCATGTCCTTTCGATTGCGGTACAGATTCCGGACGGCGGTATGGCCCCTGGGTCACGCTGACCAGCAGTCTGTCGATGAGTCAGTGGTGTTTGCCGCGTTATCGGACCGTTTTCGGCTGAGGGTTGGGGCGGCATCGTCCGGTCTGCGGCTGGCGGCGATCAATGTCAGTTTGTCTTCTCTACGGAGTGATTTGATCGCGGCCTCACGTGTCAGCGCTGCGCCTTTGCTGTCCTGATGCTCGGTATATCGAACGATGACCGGACCGCGGTGTTTCGTGTATTTGGCACCTTTGCCTGTCCCATGTGCTTCCACTCGTCGCGCGAGATCATTCGTGATGCCGGTATACAGACTACCGTCCGAGCATTCCACGATATAGATAATCCACGTCATGCCGATAATTCCCGTGTGTGTCTAGCGTCAGTATGGCGAATTTGAGTGTGAGGAGCCACCCAATTTCTCCTCATCTGTTGCCGTTTCTCTTCGGTTCCCCATCTTGATTCTGAATCGGGAAGTATGGGACCGTCTTCCCCCGAATTACTGAAGGCCTGATTGAGCGGCTCAGAATCCTGAGCGTCACAGCATGTCAGAGATCGCGCGTGAAACCCCACAGAACCGGGAACAGGATTCCATGATTCGATATGCTCTTCAGCTAGGCTGGGCTAGGCCTATGATATTGGCCATTGGTCTGACGATCCTGTATGTGGGCTGCGCCAAGGTACCGCGGCAATATGTCGGGATGGCTGAGCCGGGCGTGACGCTGACCTCGTTGACTGCCCAACCGGAGATGTATCGCGGGAAGGTCGTGCTGCTGGGGGGAACGATCGTCGAGGAAGAGCAGGAACAGTATCTGTGGCTGCGCGTGAAGAACCGGCCGCTGGACCAGGATTATGTTCCCCATCGTCCCGTGGATACGGGTGGCCCCGAAGCCGGCCATTACTGGGTCGTGGTATCCAAGGATCAAATGCCTGGCGGGTATCGACATTGGGCGAGGATGACGGTGGCGGGCCGAGTCACGGGGACGTTGCGATTGGCCACTGAGCCGGTGCTGGCGCTTCTCTATGTGAGGGGCTGGGGAGCGAGCCCGGCTCATGATGCAGCTCAGGGGGATTTTTCAGATCCTAACTATATTCCCTCGGTTCCGGCAGGTATCGGTGGTGAGTTCAGTGGGAGCCGTCCTTAGCTTACGCGGCATCACGCCTGGGCGACCTACTATGCGATGGTGGCGGTGAGCGGTCGGAAGTCCGGACAGGCGATACAAAGGCCTCTGGAGAATTGGATGAACGATGGTGAGTGGTGAGGCGTGGACCGTGCAAGTATGGCACAGTGGTCGGGAGTCTTTTCTCGCCAGCACAGGGCCATGAAGACTCCCGACCGTCCTTGTATTTCCGTCGTTAGTTCAACGGGGGAACCACCCCGGCAAACGTCAGCAGGTCGGTCATGTGAAACTCGCCCGGCGTCGCAGAGGGGAGTATAGGTGTCCACTGTGGTTTGGCTGACAGATAGGAGGTGTCGTCGGCTTTCAGCAGACCGATAAACACTTCACCGACGATGCGGCCTCCCACCGGTCCCAAGCGGAGACCATTCTCTACGAGTTCCGCCTCTTTCAAAATATAGAACCACAGCGGTGTGCTTCTCTCCATCTCGAAGGGAGCGAGCGCACTCAGTTGCGCCGGTGTTAGTACTGGAAGGCCCATCCGTCTGGCGATCGCTTGACCGGAGGGTATGCCGAAATTGACGTGGCGCATCAGATTGCGCGAGGCCAATGATTGGACCCCGTCGGCAGGCAGAACCGTTGCGGGCCCACGTGAGCCAGGCAGCAACATCACGACGCTGGAGAGCTTGGTATCGATCCGTTTGTTGGGACGGAAGTTGCCATCGCCGAAATTGAAGAACGTTTGCCAGTCGACAAACCGGCGGGGTGTGCGTTTTCCGCCCCGCAGATCGTTGGGGTCCGGGTCGTTGGGATCTTGAGCATCGTCGAAGAGAAACACGAAGAACGGATTGTGCCCCATATCGGGACGGCCGAAGTTGAGGCGGTAGCTGGGACGAATTTGCGAATGGCCAAAGCGATAGGCCGCCACCGAAAACTCGATCGGCATCAGCGGATTGTCCCGATCGACGTGATAGAAGCGGATTCCATGATTCACGATATCATCGACGCGCGCTTGCCCGATGGTCAGCGGCAGAAAATCGTGCAAGATGATCCATTGATAGTGCCAACGGACCTGGCGTTGAGCTTCTCTGAAAATCTGTTCGGCGGAATCACCGGCGTTCGACGGGTCGGCCCGGAGCCGGTCGGTGACCGCATTGTGAAACCGGAGCATGGCCACATGGAGCTGGGAGAGGATCACGTTCTCGTCGTTGCGCCGGTCTCCTAGAAGCGCCGTGAGCGTATTCGGATCCCGTGGGAGATCGAACCGGACCGCTCCGTTGCGCGAAAACTGTTCGGAACCTGGAATGGCTTCGACACGCAGCTTGATGACGCTGGAGCTTAGGTCATACAACTCCGGGGACCGCTCAGGTCCACCCCCATAGACACTGTCCAGATCGAACTTCGGTGTCCGAAAGTTGGTGGTCTTCTTAGGGTTGGTCTTTTCGAGCAAGGGAGAGTTCTGATCGAACGTAATATCGTGGTCGAGGAACTGGCCCAGGAACGTCATGCCGGACGTCATGTTGGGATTGTCGGGATTGTTCGGACTGAACTGGGCGGGATTTGTAATCGACAATACCGGATCGCTGAGAATATCTAACGCATCGATGAGACCGCCTTTTTCCCCCAGCTTCTTGGCCTGGTCGCGTGCTGCATCGGTTGGAGGTGCAAAGGGAGGCAACTCAGGAAACATTCTGGTAAAGGACATATCCCTGTCTCTCTCTCTACCCCGATCCCTCTCTCCATCGTCCGCCACCGCGAGACCAAGAAGCGCGGCAGAACAGAGCGCTCCCGCTAGCCCGGCGCATAGAACCGTCTGACGACAATACGACGCGATCAAGGCGAGATTGAAGCAAGAACCAAACCACGAATGTGCGCAGGCCTAATCGCTTATTTCTCGGGCGGAAAGATCTGAAGAATGATTTTCTGGGTGGGTTTTAACTGCAGAACTGTATCCCAAAGTTCCCTGTCCGGGTTCAGGATCCTAGTGCGACACCGGTACCCTGGTCGAACCAAGCACCAAGGAGTTACACATGGCTCGGTATCGACGAGTGAACCTGATGAAACGCGAGGCGTTGAATCGCATGTTAGCCGAGGGGGCTAGCCTCAGAGTCATCGGACAGGCCCTGAGCCGAGCCCCGAGTATCGTGTCGGAGCGAGCGGCCTGTTGAAATGTGCGTCAGGCCTCATCTGTGGGTTGGAAATCCTTTTCGAAGCGTGAGCGTCACTGCGAAGGAGACGGTGGCGCAAAGTCTTAGGTAGAAGGCGGGCGCTAAGACGTTTCCGCTCCATTCGATGAGGAGCGTGGCAATCAGTGGGGCCGTGCCGCCGAACATGGCTGCTCCGATGTTGTAACTGACCGAGAGGCCGGTATAGCGTTGGGGCGTGGGGAACAACTCGGCGACAGCGGCAAAGAACGGTCCCATGTAACAGGAGACCAGCATCGTAAGCAGGACTTGCGCTGCGATCATGCGGGGCAGATCGTTGCTGGTGAGCCAGAGAAAGGACGGATACGCCAGGAGCGCGATCCCCGAGGCTCCCGCCATGAGCAGGGGAGTCTGTCCGATCCGATCCGACCAGGCGCCCATCAGGGGAATCAACAGAGCCAGGAGCGTCATACAACCCGTATTGAGGACGAGTACAGTGGAAAAGCAAACAAGCACTCGTCGCTTGTGCGGGCAACCCTCTGCAGGAAACGAAGATGGCCGAGGGAACAGTGCTGAAATATTACAAGGAAGCGTCGATGCTTGAGGAATCATT
>JBDSKU010000100.1:0-4650 GCA_039916745.1 Nitrospiraceae bacterium | reverse complement strand
ATCGCAATGGCAACCTGTCTATGGGGGAGGATTTGCGCGAGAGTTTGTAGCAGTCTTCTGAGGGCTTCTGATGCTACATAAAAGGCGAGCGTTCTGCGCTCCTCTCGGAGTTTGGCGAGGAATGCTGTGAGACGCAGGCTGGATGACGGTAGACGCCCCTCAAAAATGATCGCATCGCCAGAAAACCCGGAGATGGCTGTAGCCGCCGTCATGACAGAGGGGCCAGGGATCGACTTAACCAGGATTCCTGCTCGATGGGCCGCCGCCACAAACAGACTGCCTGGGTCGTAGATTACCGGGGTGCCGTTGTCTGAGACGAAGGCCACATCCTGCCCCTGCATCAGTCGATGCAGCAAGAGCTGTACTTTCTCGTGGCGATTGAGCGGGCCGTAGCTTGTGATCGTGGCGGTGATGCCGTGATGGGTCAGGAGTGCTTGGGTCACGCGTGGATCTTCAGACGCAATAATCGAGACGCGGCGCAACGTCGCAAGAGCCCGAAGAGTGATGTCGTCAGGGTGACCAATTGGTGTGCCGACGATGTAGAGGGTGCCGGGGAGATAAGACGCCGTTGTCCGACCCCGTACAGTGTGATCGTTTGGTTGACTCCCATCTCGCGCCATCGATATAATTCCTCGTTTTATGCGTGTCTTTTTGTCCTGAAAAGTTGAGGGGATAACACTCTATGGCCGCCATGTTTTTCATGGTGACGATGGCCCTGTATTTTGCGGCCACCGTTTCTTTTCTTGCCTACCTGCTTTGGCCTTCAGAGGCCTTGTCCAAAGCCTCGTTGGGGATGACCGCGACCGGGTTTGCTGCTCATACCATTGCGTTGGTGGCGAGAATGGTCGGAACGGCAGACGTCTCGCCACCCGGATTCCATGAAGCCCTATCGTTTTTTTCCTGGATGCTGATTCTCGTCTTTCTTGCTGTAGAGTTTCGTCATCGTCTGCATGTGCTTGGTTCGTTCATCGTTCCACTGGCGCTTGTGTCGCTTGTCTCTGCCGCGGCATTGCCAGAAACCGCTCCGACGTTGAGCCCTGTGTTTCGTACGCTGTGGGTCCATGTCACACTGAGTATGCTCGGGACCGTGGGGTTTGCCGTTGCCTTTGTGGCTGGTGTCATGTATCTGATTCAGGACGGACTTCTCAAGTCTAAACGCTTCAATGTCCTCTATTCAAAATTGCCTGCGCTGGATTTTCTCGACCATCTCAATCAGCAATCGATCGTGATGGGGTTTCCGCTGCTGACGCTCGGCATCATCACCGGGGCGTTGTCAGCCGAGTTCTCTCGAGGGTCGTATCTGAGCTGGAATCCCGAGCAAACAGGGGCATTGGTGACATGGGTATTCTACTTCGCCGTGTTGCTCGGACGACTCACGGTGGGCTGGCGAGCCAAACGGGCAGCCTATTTGACGATTATTGGGTTTGCCGGAGTGATTCTGACCCTCATTGGCGTGGTCCTCAAAAGCCATGGACCGGTGTCTTGAGATGCATATTGTTGTTGTCGGTCTGAGTCATAAGACCGCCCCGGTTGAAATTCGCGAGAAGCTCGCGATTCCTGAGAGCCGGATGGGTGAAGCCCTAGCCCGTCTTTGTTTGTATCAAGGGGTGCGGGAAGGCATATTGCTGTCGACCTGTAATCGCGTCGAGGTCTATGCCGTCGTCGATGAAATCGAAGCCGGGTATGGTCGCATCCAGGAGTTTCTGGCCGATGCCCACCTGTCGCTGTCTTCAGAGCAACTGACTCCCCATCTCTACTGGCACCAGGGGGATCGGGCGATCAGCCATTTGTTTCGTGTGGCCTCTAGTCTCGACTCTATGATTGTCGGCGAGTCGCAGATTCTGGGACAGATTAAAGACGCATTTGAGATCGCGCTGACACATAAGTCGACCGGCATCATTCTGAACAAAGTCGTGAAGAAGGCGATCTCCGTCGCCAAGCGTGTGCGGACGGAAACCAAAATTGCCGAGATGGCGGTGTCGGTCAGTTATGCCGCGGTCGAGTTGGCCAAGAAGATCTTTTCGGATCTCAGCGAGAAGACGGTGTTGTTGGTGGGCGCGGGGGAGATGGCCAAGTTGGCGGCCAGACATTTTATTGCCAGCGGGGTCCGTCATGTGCGGGTCACGACGAGGAATCCGCAACATGGAATGGAATTGGCCGATCGATTCGGCGGCACCGCGGTTCCCTTTGAACAGTTTCGGGAAGATATGGCGTCTGCGGATATTGTGTTGGTATCGACCGGTGCCGCGCATTATCTCGTGAGTGAGGACGACGTGCAGCGATCGGTCAAACAACGGATGAATCGCCCGATGTTCCTGATTGACATCTCGGTCCCGCGCAATATCGAGCCGGCGGTGCGTCATGTGGATAATGCGTTTCTTTTCGACATCGATGATTTGAAAGCGCGGGTTGAACAGAACCGCGGTGGACGCTTGCTGGAGGCCGAGAAGGCCGAGCAGATGGTGGTGGATGAAGTCGGGATCGTTCGGCAATGGCTCCAGTCGCTCGAAGTGACCCCCACCATCATGGCTCTTCGTACGAAAGCCGATGATATTAAACGAGCAGAGGTTGAGAAGACTTTGGGGCGATTGGCGAATCTCTCCGAGCCTGAGCGAGAATTGGTCGAGGCGATGGCATCCTCGATCGTGAACAAGCTTATTCATAACACGATGGTGACGCTCAAGGCCGAGGTGAATTCTTCGGACGGGGCTGCGTTTGTCGAGGCGGCGAGGCGATTCTTCAGCCTTGGGGATGCCGTGGGCTCGACCGTCAACGGGAGTGCAGCCGAGAGCAATAGCCAGAGTCGTGATGAGACGACTCCAAAAGCTGGCGCGAAGACACCGGATTGATGAATGCACCAATTCTATGGGGAAGACCCGCACAGGGCCGAAACTCTTTACCTGTCCCAAATGTCGAAAGACGTACCTGGGACATGACCCCCTGCTCGATTGCCCGGCCTGCGGTTTCGATTATCGGGAGCGGGAGGGGTTCCGGTGGGATGTGCTTGTCTGCCTCTTGTCGATTCTTGGATTGATCAGCTTTTTACTCGTCTCGTCCTCCTATAGAAGTTTCGTCAGCGGGACCCTGCCCAGCGAGACGTCACGGGCGGACCGCGACAATGTAGAGAAACTCCCGGGCCGCGAACGGTCCACGACGTTTCATACTCCATATCATGATACGAGTCGGTGAAAGGGAGCCATGTCGAAAGTCAGCCATGAACGATTGAGCGTCGTGCTGGGAACGCGCGGCAGCAAGTTGGCGGTGCATCAGAGCGAGTGGGTGCAGGCACAGTTGCACGCGTTGGCTCCCCATGTGACGGTCACGTTGCGACGGATCCAGACATCAGGGGACAGGATTCTCGACGTTCCGTTGGCTCAAATCGGTGGGAAAGGGCTCTTTGTCAAGGAGATCGAGGAAGCGTTGTTGAGCGGCGAGATCGATCTGGCGGTGCATAGCATGAAAGATGTCCCCACGGAACTGCCCGATGGGCTGGAGATTCTCTGTGTGCCGCCTCGTGAGGATCCCCGTGATGCGCTGATTAGTCGTGACGGAACGTCGTTCCTGGACCTTCCGTTGGGTGCGAGGATCGGGACCAGCAGCCTTCGCCGGCAATCGCAACTCCTGCATGCAAGACCCGACCTCACGATTGCGATGTTGCGGGGGAATCTGGATACCCGTCTCAAGAAATTACGTGAGGGACAGTTCGATGCCATCGTGCTCGCCGCAGCCGGCCTTCGACGATTGGCTTGGGCGCATGAAATCACGGAGTACCTGGCGCCTCAGATTAGTTTGCCTGCCATTGGCCAGGGCGCGCTCGGAATTGAGGGCCGGAGGGACGATGCCTTCATTCGTTCCCTCTTGAGCGGCTTGGACCATGCGCCGAGTAAGATAGCCGTTCTTGCTGAGCGTGCGTTGCTCCATCGACTTCAAGGCGGCTGCCAGGTTCCAATCGCAGCCCATGCAACATTGACCGGTACAAGGGTGAGATTGGAGGGAGTCGTAGCCAGTGTGGACGGCAAGGAGCTCATTCGTGATTCTGTTGACGGGACGATTGAGGATCCTGAGTCGATCGGTATTCAACTTGCCGAACGATTGCTTGCGCGCGGAGGCGAGAGAATTCTTCAAGGGATCTACGGAACCGCATGACGACATCGAGAAGGTCTGGAAAGGTCTATTTGGTTGGAGCGGGACCTGGCGATCCCGGCCTTCTGACGCTCAAAGGGAAAGGATGCCTGGAGCAGGCCGATGTCGTGCTCTACGATTTTCTCGCCAATCCTGCCTTGCTGCAGTATGCTCCGGCCACGGCGCAGCGCATTTATGTCGGGCGACGGGGGCGTGGTCAGTATCGAGACCAAGCCGATATTAATCGGCTGCTGATCGAGCGGGCTCAAGAGGGAAATGTGGTGGTCCGGCTCAAGGGTGGAGACCCCTTTGTCTTCGGACGTGGCGGAGAAGAGGCGGAAGCGGTGGCCGCTGCAGGGGTTGATTTCGAGCTAGTCCCTGGTGTAACGGCGGCGATCGCGGTTCCTGCGTATGCGGGCATTCCCGTGACTCATCGCACGCTGGCTTCCACGGTCACGTTTGTCACCGGCCATGAAGATCCCACCAAGCCGGAAACACAGTTGGAATGGCCGAAGTTGGCCAGCACAT
>JBDSKU010000099.1:0-3587 GCA_039916745.1 Nitrospiraceae bacterium | reverse complement strand
CGCTGTTGACGGGGTTTCTTCATTCGCTACATGAGGCTCGGTTGTCTCGCGCCTCCTCCGTCCGCTGTCTTTCGGCTATCCGCGGATGGTTCCGGTTTCTGATGCAAGAACGAATGATTGAGGACAGTCCTGCCATCAGTTTGCCTGCGATCATTCGCAGCGTTCGACTGCCCAAAACACTGTCGCAGCAGGATGTCACCGCGTTATTGGATCTGGTCGCAGTCCCCACCCTTGAAGACCGGCGTGATCGTGCGATGGTGGAGTTGCTCTATGCGACAGGGCTTCGCGTGTCTGAATTGGTGACGGCTGAAGTGGCACAGGTGAATCTTGATGTCGGCTATCTCCGGGTCACGGGCAAAGGGGCGAAGCAGCGCTTGGTGCCGATGGGAGAAGGGGCCAGGCAACTCCTGCAGGAGTATGTGGACGCAGCGCGGCCGCAGCTCCTCAAGCAACGGACTTCGCGGTATCTGTTTGTCTCGCGACGTGGCGGTCCGTTGACGCGGCAAGCATTTTGGAAATTACTGCGAGGGCGTGCGCAGCGAGCCGGGATCACACAGATGATTTCACCGCACATGTTGCGGCATTCGTTTGCCACACATCTGCTCGAAGGCGGGGCCGACCTTCGCTCTGTGCAGGTCATGCTCGGCCATGCCGATATTGTGACCACGCAGATTTATACGCATGTTGAGCGAGGACGTCTGAAGCGGGTGCATGATACCTGTTTTCCTCGGACGGGCCGGCGACCTGGACAGAAAAAATAACCGAAGAAGCCCCGATTCATGTGTGCGGAGTGGGCGATGGTTAAAAAATGGAAGAAGAGTGCGAGATTCGGTTGACATGGGGAGGTGGACTTGGTAGCATCCCGCCCAGCTTGTTAAGAAAATCGGGCGGATAGCTCAGTTGGCAGAGCGCCACCTTTACACGGTGGATGTCGCAGGTTCGATCCCTGTTCCGCCTACCAGGGAATTGCTGGGTTAAGGGGACAGGATAGATACGATACGAAGAATTAAGAACTTCAGACGGGACCAACCGCTAGATATCGTCTTGTCATTTACATCTTCCGCTATTACGTTGATTTTCGAGGGGCCGTCGTTCAGCTGGTTAGGACGCCAGATTGTCAATCTGGAGGTCGCGGGTTCAAATCCCGTCGGCCCCGCCAATTTTCCCCGGTGAGTGTGTGGATTTCGTAGGCAGGAGGGTGAGTACTTCCTAGAGTCGGGAAAGGTTATCGCTGCATGTTTCAGACAGGTCTATCCGGACTGGTCGGCTCGCTTGGTTCGGTGTCAAAAATCGTACTCTTGCTCCTGTTCGTGTTCTCTGTCATCTCCTGGGCCGTAATTTTCTCCAAATGGCGAGCCTTTCGCGTAGCCGATCGAGAGGATCGACGGTTTCTTGCGCTCTTGGCCAAAACACACGACCTCGACGAGTTGTATCGGCAAGTTCGGCGAATCGAGGGGAGTCCCAGTGCCGCCGTGTTCGAAGGCGTGATGGAGCGTGTGGGGTCTGGACGGAACGGCTCCAGCGCGGGACCGGTCGATCAACATGTGATAGAGCGGACGGCAGCCTATCTCGGGCAAAGCCAGCTCTCGCGGCTTGAGACCTATCTCCCCTTTCTTGCCACGACGGGAAATATTACGCCATTTGTCGGACTCCTCGGGACCGTGATGGGAATCATTGACGCGTTTCGTGAGATCGGCACGCAAGGGACCGCGAGTATTTCCGCTGTCGCTCCTGGCGTGGCGGAGGCTCTCGTCGCGACGGCAGCCGGTCTGTTCACAGCCATTCCCGCCGTCATCGCCTATAATTACTTTCTCATCCGGATTCGCAATACGGCGTTCCGGTTGGATTCAGTGACCATCGAGCTTCTGGCCTCCCTCGCGACTACTGCGTCCAAGACGAAACCTGCTCCGGTCGGAGCTCAAGGATGACCCTTGAGTCTCGGCACCGCCGGTTTCTGGCCGAAATCAATGTGATCCCTCTCGTTGACGTGGTCCTCGTCCTGCTGGTGATTTTCATGGTCACTGCGCCGATGTTGTATCGTGGCATGGATATCAAGTTGCCGACTTCTGCGACCAATACGATCAAGCCGGAAATGCGCACGGTGCTCACGATCGAAAAAGACCAGCGGCTCTATCTCGACAAAGATCCGGTCGGCGTTGCCCAGCTGGAACAGAAATTGAAGCTTCTGAAGCAGGACCACCCCGATGTGTCGCTGTATCTGCGAGCGGATCGCGATGTGCCTTATGGTATCGTCGTCCAAGTGATGGACGGCGTGAAAAAAGCCGGTATCGAGAAGATCGGGATGGTAACGGAGCCGGTCGGTCCCGAGCATGTAGCCGCGCCGCAGGTCCCGCGTCTGCCGTCACGAAAGAATTGATGCACCGTGTGTAAGGGGGCTGGTTATTATGACGTCCCAGACGTCGGTCCAGTCAAGTCTGTGGTTCGATCAGGACGATCAATCCAGTATGAGCATTCGCCTCAAGCGAACGCTGGCGTTGTCGCTCGTCCTTCATGTCGTGCTGCTGCTTATGATGGCAGGGCTCAGACTTCCACCGCAAGGTGAACGCCCGCTAACGTCGGTGGAAGTGTCACTGGTCAGCCTGCCGACACCTGTGAGGCTAGCCGAGCCGTCGAAGCCGGTTGAGTCCGCGAAAACTGCAGATCCGAAGCCGATCCCTGCGCCATTGGTTAAGACGGTGACCGCACGAGCAGCCCCTTCCGTTGCGCCTCCTAAGGGCGAGGTGAGGAGGGATTTGCTCCGGGACCTTCAGCTCCCGCCGGATGCACCGAAGTTCGGCGATTTGAGCCCTGCAATCAAAATGGCAGCTCAATCCCAACAGGTGGCGAAGGTGAAGGCCCTCGATATTCCACGTGTGCCCGATGTGGCGCCAGACCCGGCCGCCAAGATTTCGCAGCGGTCTTCAGCCAGCGATGATTTGAATCGTGAATTAGAAGAAGAGCTGAAAAAAATTAAACAGTTTCAGCCTGCCGCGAAGCTGGATATTCCGAAAGAGGTGAAGCCGAGCGAGGCGCCCGTGAAACCAGCTCCTCAGCAAGAGGCAAAAGTCTCGTCGGTGAAGACCCCAGATACGGCGCTGAAGATTTCCGGTACGACCGGGTCGAATCCCTATTGGGCTCGCGTGCAGGCTGTCATCAGCAGTCATTGGGAGCCGCCGCCGATCGATATGGCAGGACAGACCTATACAATGGTCGTGAAGTTTCGACTTCAACGGGATGGGACGATCAAAGACGTGGTCGTGCAGCAGTCGTCAGGGAATGCCTACTATGATCTGGCAGGCCAGCGGGCCGTGCTGAAGCCGCGCATGGTACCGGCTTTTCCTGCCGATATGACAGACGTTTATAAGGATGTCGAGATGGTCTTTCGCGTGGGAGAGGCGGTCGGATGACACAGGTGAAAATGATCAGTGCGTTGGTCGGCGGGCTTCTGCTGATCGCCGGTGCGATCGGTATTCTGGAATCCGGCGCGGCAGATGTCTTTCTTGAAGCCACGCGCCCAGACTTTCAGAAAATATCTCTGGCTATTGCGGGGATTCAAAACGCCGGAGGCCCCGATTGGTTGGGGGGAC
>JBDSKU010000098.1:0-4144 GCA_039916745.1 Nitrospiraceae bacterium | reverse complement strand
GCCTTCAGGCTATGTCAGCCAAGTGATGCCTCGGCGGCAACGAGTGAGGTCCAGCATGAATCTCCGTCGAAGGCCAAACGAACGCAGTCCTCTCAAGTACGACTTGCGCCACGCCCCCCCAGTCTGACGACGATTCGCAACCTCCGAACGGCCAGCTCACCGGGATTGACGAGACTTGTTCTCGATCTCGACGCGACGGCTCGTCCCAGCAAGCAGCCCCTCCTCCAGGCAGAAGGAGTGACCATCACGATTCCAAATGCCACGTTGAGTCCTTCAGCGAAGACGAAGATTGCAACCGGCAGGCTTGCAAAGCCATTTATCATCACGCAATCATCTCAACGATCGGTTGAAGTCTCTCTCCCCGCAGGCTTCTTCCATAGCTATACCGTGATCACGCTCGCAAATCCTCCGCGGCTTGTCATCGATGTCGTGCCGCCCAGGGAAACCCTGCCGACTCAAGCGATCGAGGCACCGATAGAACAGGCGCCTCCGCTTCCCGCTCCCGTTCAACCGGTTCAGCCACGAACCAAGTCTTTCAAGACCATCGTGATTGATCCAGGCCATGGGGGAAAAGATCCTGGCGCTCATGGGCAGCGTGGAACGGAAGAAAAAGACATTACGCTCAAAGTCGGGCTGAAACTGCGCGATCTCTTGAGCAAGCATTCAGGAATCCGCGTGCTCATGACTCGTGAACGAGATCAGTTCATTGAATTGGAAGACCGGGCAAAGTTTGCCAATAGTCAGGATGCTGATCTCTTCCTCTCGATACATGTGAATTCGCACCCCCAACGCTCCGTGAAGGGGATTGAGATCTATCACTTCGGGCAGGCTAAAGATCAACGGGCGCTCGAAGTCGCGGCCCGTGAAAATGGCACCCCGCTGAACAGCACCGGCGTAGGATGGGAATATCTCGTGGCCGATCTCTTGACGGCGAAGAAGATCGAGGCATCTCTCGAACTCGCCTGGACTGCCAAGGAAGCCATGGTGACGAACCTGAACGGTCACTATCCCCTCGTCGACCACGGCGTGAAGACGGCACCATTCTACGTGCTCCGATACACCAGCATGCCCAGCATCCTGGCAGAAATCGCCTTTATCTCGAATGCGTCTGAAGAGGAGCTGCTCCGAACCAGCCTCTTCACCACACGCGTGGCCGAAGCGTTGGAAGAAGGCGTGAAATCGTTCCTCACCTCTGCAAAGCTGTCCGAACGATGATCCCCGCGCCGCCTTTGCTGCGACCTCCATGCCTACCGTAAAATTAGTCCTTGAATACGACGGAACCGGCTACGCCGGTTGGCAGCGCCAACCAGACCAACCCACGATCCAAGCGGCCATCGAACAGGCTATCCAGCAGGTCAGTCAAACCACGGTATCCGTGATCGGCGCAGGCCGCACCGACTCTGGCGTCCATGCCCTCGGACAGGTCGCCAGTTTTCGTACGGGACTAGAATGGACGGCAACTAACTGGATGCGGGCGCTCAATGCCGTGTTGCCGAAAGACATTGCCGTTCGATCCTCTGCCCTCATGGACGACCACTTTCATGCGCAACATAGCGCACGAGGTAAGCTCTATACCTATCGTATCCTCCACCGTTCAGCCAAACCCGCCATCGACCGTGCGTTCGTCTGGCACATCTACCGACCGCTGGATGAGACAGCCATGCGACAAGCTGCCTCCGCTCTGATCGGGACACAGGACTTTTCTTCCTTCGAGGGTAGCCTGACGGACAACACCAACCCCATCTGTCATCTCCAACGGCTCACAGTCATTCGCTATAACGACCAGATTCTGATTGAAGCCTACGCCGACCGGTTTCTGAAACACATGGTTCGCGCGATGGTTGGAACGGTCGTCGACGTGGGGCTGGGTAAACGGACCCCCAACAGTCTCGCGGAGGTTCTGAGGGCCAGAGATCGGTCTGCTGCAGGCCGAACTGCCCCGCCTCATGGTCTCTGTCTCATGCACGTGGATTACGAGTAATAGAGGATGAGTCGGCGCTAAAACTCTAGGTGAACTGCCCGACATTCCCAAAGACAGGCCTCTGAATATTTGCTATGATGCGATCGTTTTCCACCCCCACTTACACCAAAGGAGATGCATATGACGAAGACAACCAGCCTCGTGGTGGTATCCCTCTTTGTGTCTGGACTGTGCATCGCGCCGTTTGCCTTCGCGGCGTCGGCTCAGCAAAATAAAATGAAAGCGTGCAATGCAGAAGCGACGGCCAAGGGATTGGGAGAAGGAAAGGGCGACGAGCGAAGGGCCTTCATGAAAGAATGCCTCTCCACCAAGGCGGTGAAGGCAGGTGGAACTCAGCAGAATAAGATGAAGACCTGCAACAAAGAAGCGGGCGAACAGAGCCTCAAGGGTGAAGAGCGAAAGAAGTTTATGAGCACCTGTCTCTCGAACTAACTCGTCATCTCACTACCCGGCGCGGTCCACCTGGACCGCGCCATCGTTACAGCGCGCACCATTTCACATAGATGACACGCCTCTCCTCAGTGATTTACAAAAGCGTAGCTATAATTCATATTGGTGGTGCTTCGATCTGCAGGCTGCTCAAACAGTTCGTCCAGCAAGGCCGCAGCGAGTGAAGGGCCGAGGCATACCCTCTGCGGCGCACGGTGCGACCTGCCTGCGCGAAGCCGCTTCGGCAAAGGCAGGTAACGCTGCAGGCAGACTGTTTCAGCATTCTCCTAGAACAGGCGGGGGGACTCTTGACTCTCCAGCTTCGTGCGAAGGTCGATCAGCTCTTGCTCGAGGGCTAATAGCCGGTCACTGATGGGGTCAGGGAGGTTGATGTGGTCCATGGTGGCATCGGGTAGCCGCTCGCCTTGCGTTTTAATTACGCGGGCCGGCACACCAATCACGGTAGAGTTCGCCGCGACGTTTTTTAGCACAACCGAATTGGCGCCGATCTTCACATTGTCTCCGATCGTAATCCCACCAAGAATCTTGGCCCCGGCCCCGACGACGACATGATTCCCCACCGTCGGATGTCGCTTGCCCCGCTCCTTGCCCGTTCCACCGAGCGTCACACCCTGAAACAGAGTCACGTAGTCTCCAATCTCAGCCGTCTCGCCAATGACAACACCCATTCCATGATCGATGAAAAACCCTGTACCGATCTTGGCCGAGGGGTGAATTTCAATGCCGGTGAGCCAACGCGCCAGCTGGGACAAGGCTCGTGGAACAAACGGCACGCCGTGAACCTTGAACCAATGAGCGATGCGAAAGATGAGGAGGGCATGGAATCCGGCATAGGTGAGGATGACTTCCAGGCGGCTCGTGGCCGCTGGATCTCGATCGAATACGGCTTGCAGGTCCTGTCGAATCGCTTTCAGCATGGCGCGTCTATCCTACGACGATCACAGAGCCTCAATCAAACAAACCGCATGGGCCTGCATGCCCTCCTCGCGCCCCACGGCATCGAGACCTTCGCCGCTCTTCACTTTGACATTCACCAGATCAGGCTCAATTCCCATCACCTGCGCCATCTGCTGTTGCATGGCAGCCAGAAACGCGCTCAACCGAGGAGCCTGTGCCACAATGATGGTATCGACGTTCACGACCCGGTACCCCTTCTTCGCCAGCTTCCCCATCACATCTTCAAGCAGCTTGAGGCTGGAAATCCCCTTATACTTCTGATCGGAACTCGGGTAATGCCGGCCCAGGTCGCCTTCTCCCATCGCGCCGAGCAGGGCATCGCAGACGGCATGCACGAGCACGTCGGAATCGGAATGTCCCAACAAGCCTTTCGAATGTGGAACTTCGACCCCGCCCAAGATTAATTTTCGCCCTGCACCGAGCGGGTGCACATCGTACCCGCAGCCCACACGAATCTTCGTCATGCCAGCCCTCCAGATCGAACGGCAGCTCGAGACGCGAGAATGGCTTCGCCAATCACCAGGTCTTCCGGCCGCGTCACTTTGATGTTTTCTCCACTTCCCTCGACGGCCACCACCGGATGGCCCATCCACTCGAACAAATATGCGTCGTCGGTGGCGGGCACCCCTTCCACCTGCGCTTTTCTATGCGCAGCTCGCAGCCAATCCAGTCGAAAGGCCTGCGGCGTCTGAGCCAGCCAGAGGGGTTGCCGATCAACCGTCCGCTGGATGAGATGGCCTGGCCCGACCTGCTTGA
>JBDSKU010000097.1:0-7320 GCA_039916745.1 Nitrospiraceae bacterium | reverse complement strand
CTGTCGCGCTTGTGCGAGAGGCGGAGAAGGCGTTCGGCGGAAGTGGGGCTATGCGAACGCCCTCGCCATATGAACAGCAACTGGATTTTCTTGTGCCGCTGCTCTGTGTCCTAGAAAACGGGACTCTCTATGAGTTTGAGAGCACGTTTCTGATCGAACACCCCTGGAAACTCAGCGAGAAAGATGCCTCGCTGCCAGAGGACTATAGCCCTCTGGCACGTCCCTACGGCAAAGCCGGATTGGTGGACATCGGAGTCAAAGGTGAGGTGCAGACCAGCGTGATTCGAGAAACTCCGGGAGCCGATTTTGTCGGTACGTTGCATCAGCAAGTGCTTCAACTCGGTGGTGCGAACGAATGGTCGCTCGAAAGCCTGGTTGCTTGGCTGGATAGGGAAATTGACCATCCGGACATTCCAGCCGGTGAATCGGCCGAGTTTCTGAGGAAAGTCATCCGAGGACTCATGGCGAAGTTGGGCGTGACGGATGTCAGTACTCTAGGCCTCGATCGTTTTCGGCTCCGCGATGAGATTGCCGCACGTATCCAGGATCATCGAGAGTGCGAACGCAAGGCGTCGTTTCAGTTATTGCTTCTCCCGGATTCGCCGCTGACCGTTGACGAAGGGCGCACGATTAACTTCAAGACGATGGGCTATGAACCGAGCCGTGTCTATGAGGGGGGCTTTCAGTTCCAAAAACACTATTTCGGGCCTAAGCCTGGAGAACTATCCGAAAAGACGTCCGATGGCCAGGCCACGGAAGAGTTTCGGTGCGCGCAGTTCATCGATGGGCTTCCCCAAGTGCAGTATTGGGTGCGAAATCTCTCGCGCAAAGCCACTTCGTTCCGTCTACAAACCTCGACAGACTGGTTCTACCCGGACTTCCTCTGCCAACTCACTGACGGGCGCGTGCTCGCAGTGGAGTACAAAGGGAAGCACCTCTACGATGGTGTGGATGCTGAGGAAAAGCGAGCAGTTGGTGCGGTGTGGGCTTCGCGGAGTAATGGACGGTGCCTATTTGGGATGCCAACGGACGGGGACTTTTCCGTTATTGATAAAGCGGTAGCTTCTGTATAAGGCTCGGAAAATTTGGCGGGATTCTTTTCTCGCCTGAGTGAGTGCCACTTTTTTGTCTTTTCCCTTGAGGGCGGGCTAGATGGTCTCCCACTGCGCGTGTCCAACGAGGGGAGTCCGCGACCGCGCGTTGCACGAGCATAGGAGAGCATCTAGACTGCCCTCTCATATTCCTTTCCTATTCAAAAACCAACCGGGTCTCATCCCAGATTGAAGGAGCACATGAAAAGCCATCGTGCAGATCTCCGGAGTATCGCGCGTCGTGCCATGGTCGAACGCGACCTCTTGCCTGATTTTTCTGCTGCGGCGATGGCCGAGCTTGCCCGCATACAGACTGCCGCTACCGACTCGCATGCGAACCTGCGTGACTTAACGGGGCTGCTCTGGGCCTCTATCGACAACGACGACTCCCGGGATCTTGACCAACTGACCGTAGCCGAGCTGCGTCCGGATCGGTCTGTGAAGATCATGGTTGCGATTGCCGATGTGGATGCGCTGGTCAAGAAGGACTCCGCCCTGGACGGTCATGCCAAACACAATACGACCTCAGTCTATACGTCCGGCGACATGTTCCCCATGCTGCCGGAAAAGCTGTCGACCGATCTGACCTCGCTCGGTGAAGGGGACGACCGTCTTGCGATCGTTGTCGACATGACGATTGCAGAAGATGGAGTGGTTCGCAGTTCGACTCTCTTTCGGGCCCTGGTCCATAATCACGCGAAGCTGGCCTATAACGGCGTCGCGGCCTGGCTCGCGGGGGACGCGCCAGCGCCTGAGCGGGTCACGGCTGTTTCCGGTCTCGACGCGCAACTTCGGCTCCAAGACCAGGTCGCGCAGCGGCTGAAAGTGCGACGGCATCAGCAGGGAGCCTTGAGTCTTGAAACGATTGAGGCCCGAGCCGTGTTTGATGGTGAGCTGTTGACCGATCTCAGGGTTGAGCAGAGGAATCGCGCCAAGGAGCTGATCGAAGATTTTATGATCGCCGCGAATCAGGCGACGGCATCCTATCTCAAGGGAAAGGGCGTGCCTTCCTTCCGCCGAATTCTGCACTCTCCCGAACGGTGGCTGAGGATCGTCGAGGTGGCGGCCCGCTGGGGTGAGCCGTTACCTCCGGAGCCGGACGCGAATGCGCTCGAAGGGTTTCTCGTGAAGCGGAGGAAGGCCGACCCCCTCACCTTTCCCGATCTCTCCCTGGCCATCGTGAAGCTCATTGGTCGAGGCGAATATGTGCTGGACCAGTCGAAAGATGGTGCGCCGGAACATTTCGGGCTGGCCGTGAAAGGCTATACCCATTCCACGGCTCCCAACCGGCGCTTCCCCGATCTCATCACCCAACGGCTGGTCAAAGCGGCGCTGGCCAGTGCGCCAACGCCGTACCGGCCGGAAGAACTGAAGTATCTGGCCGACCACTGTACCCAAAAAGAGGACGACGCGGAAAAGGTCGAGCGGCAACTCCGGAAGTCCGCTGCCGCCTTGTTGCTTGAATCCAGAATCGGGCAACGTTTCGATGCGATTGTGACGGGTGCGTCAGACAAAGGTATCTGGGCCCGGCTCCTTGAGCTACCGGTCGAGGGGAGAGTTGTGACAGGCACGAATGGTCTCGACGTCGGAGACAAGGTGCGAGTGGAACTCATCAGCACGGATGTCGAACGGGGATACATCGACTTCGTCAGAGTGGGAGCGTGATAGAGGCTGATGATCTTCTGTGCTCGCGTAACGCGAGGCTTCAGAAGGACGGAAGGGTAGCCTGGCCGTCCTCCTGCTCGCGGAACGCGCACGGGCCCGTCTGTCTGGTTGGCTGGTCTATCTGGTTCTTCTGGATGAATTTCCGGTCCGACCAACCAGATAGACGAGATAGACTAGATGAACCAACCTTCGTTGGACGCGCGCAGGGGAAGATCGATCTGTCCCCATCACTGAAGAGCTTACGAGCGAGTGCGGAGGCGTCAATTCGATGCGGCAGGCTGGTCACTTCGTAAGGACGCATTTCTCGTAGAGATCGTTGAGTCTTCCCGCCGGATCGTAGCGAGCCTTGAGCCTGCGGTAGGTTGATTCATGGTATAACTGCCAAAATTCTTCACGCGAATAGAATGAATTCGAGTACAGAGACTTTTTGCCATCCAGCTCACGAACCTTGGCTTCTATTTTTTTATTGAAATAGCCCTCATCCTGATCGCTTCTGACAGCATCCCAGAATCCGAAGTTGACATAGAGCGTCCGGGGATTCATCGGATACAGCGGATACGAGACCGATGGATCATAGGCCGAGACCGGACAGATCCACACAGGTTTGATCCCGATCTCTTGATTGAAGAACCGTGCAAAGGCCGGTGCATGCTCAATCGGGATCTCCACGTCCTGAATCACCGCCTCTTGCCGCCCGCCAAGAACTCTCGCTCCCAACTGCGCGATGCGCGAGTGATTGAACCGCTTGCGCAGTTTCCAATATGTCGTGGAGTTCAGGTGCTTCTTTCCCCATAACCAGCGCACGAGCGGATGCTGTGCAAGAAAGTGTTTTGAGCACCAGAACCAATCGGTGTCCCATCGCCACAGATAGTCGTGCGTTGTGAGGTAGTCGATCTTGTTGCGCGGGATTGATTGATAATAGATGTGCCGATCGGTGTAATCGCTGAGCCATTCGGTTTGGTCGACAAACGTACCGGTCGTGAGATAGAACTCCTGTTCATCGAACAGCGTGCCGTCGACGAAATCCACCTGCCGGTCCTTGCAGGCCTGCCCTAGCGCCTGGAAATAGGTTTCGAGGTCCGAGTAACGCGCGTGCTGTAGTTTGACGAATTTTCTGACCGGGACAAGCCGTACTTTCACTTTGAGCGCATAGCCCAGCGTGCCATAGGAATTGGCGAAGCCGAAGAACAAGTCCTTGTGCTCGTTGTCTTTGGTGGCCATCGCGATGGTTCCATCGGGCAGAAGGACGTCAACCTCCAGTATTGTTTCGTGGACAAACCCATATTTGAACGAGGAGGACTCGATGCCGATCCCGGCCATCGCTCCGCCGATGGTAATCGATTTCAGTTGGGGGACGACGGCGGGCATGAGCTGGAATGGCAGCGTTTCACGGACGAGGTCCTCGTAGGTCGTCATGCCTTCGACTTCTGCATAACGTGCGTTCTCGTCGACGTGGATGACGTGATTGAAGTGGCGCACATCCAGTCTGTGCCGCGGCTTGGCGGTACGCTGTCGGAACAGATTCGATGTGGACTTTTCGAGGGCGATGGATCCGGTCGTGCGTGACGCGCGAAGGGCCTTGATCAACGACTCCCGTTTGCGGGCATAGTCTTCATGCGAGATCATGGCCATTACCGCACTGATTCGTAGCTGCCCAACAGGCCACGCTTCGACATGACAATTTGCCAGAGGTGGATGGTCCTGGCGCGGAATGCCCCCGCGAGGGAGAGCAGATAGTAGCGCCACATGCGGGAGAAGCGCTCATCGAATGTGGACTGCCATTGCCCCCGATGCTCGTCAACATTGCTCTGCCATGCCAGGAGTGTGCGGTCATAGTCCGTTCCGAAATTATGCCAGTCCTCCATGACGAAGAGCCCTTCCATCGCGGCACTCAGTTGCGCGACGGAGGGGAGCATGCCGCCGGGGAAGATGTATTTGTCGAACCAGGGATCGCCGGTGGTGACGGAGGCATTGTTCCCGATGCTGTGGAGCAAAAATAGGCCATGGGGCTTGACGGTCCTGTGGGCCACTTCCATGAGGCCACGGTAATTCTTATATCCCACATGTTCGCAGATCCCGATGGCGGCGACCTTGTCGAACTCCCCTGTCGCTTCACGGTAGTCCATGAGTCTGATATCAACGGGAAGTCCGGCACACCAGCGCCGCGCGTAGGCGACTTGCTGTTCGGAAATGTTATAGGCGACGACCGAGCAGCCATAGTTGGAGGCCGCGAAATGAGCAAAGCCTCCCCAGCCGCACCCCAGCTCTAACACACGGTCACCTTTCTTGATCTGCAGCTTCCGGCATATGAGATCTAACTTTTGCTCCTGCGCCTCCGCCAGGTTCTTCGTCCCTTTCCAGTAGGCACAGGTATATTGCATGCGGGGGCCAAGCATCTGTTCATAGAACTCGTTGCTGAGGTCATAGTGCTGTTGTGCCACTCTGGTTGAGCGCCGACGATTCTGCATGTTGAACAGACGAGCTTTGAGGGCGTTCAGGATGAGGCGCTTATCGCGCACGGTTTTGTCGAGATCGGCGAGATGGAAGTTGAAAAAAAACTCGTCGAGCTGATTGGCATCCCACCAGCCATCCATATAGGACTCGCCCAGTCCAAGCGAACCCTCAGTCAGGATACGATCGTAGAATCGATCATGGTGTACCTGGATATCCCCCGGTTGAGACCCCTTCATGTGCACCTGGGCCTTCTCGAGCAACTCTTGAACAACGTGCTGTGGATTCATAGAGAGGACCCTCTTTCACCAGCCAGGCAAGTGGTTGATTCGGGCAGATCGCGGCTCGTGCGTAGTATGAGCCGCGATGGAGGACGACACAATATGCGTTGCCGCCACGAGGAGTCTCGCTACAAGATGGAGGTGTGTTCCGTCGCGAGGATGGCGGCTTTGATGTGGGCCGGTGGCGTCCGCAGGTCCCAGACGATCCCGAACCAGGAGAGGACCGTCAAGACGTAGTAGGAGAAGTCTACTTCCCACCATAACCAGCCCTGATTGACCGACGATTGGTAGTAATGGTGGTTATTATGCCAGCCTTCTCCACAGCAGAGCACCGCCAGGATGAAACTGTTCTTGCTTCCATCGCGGGAGTTGTATCGAACCCGCCCGACGATGTGCGTCAGGGAATTGATAAAGAATGTGCAATGATAGAGGACGGTGGTGGACACGAAGAATCCCCAGACCAGTCCAGGGACCCCCCACAGCGCATACATCATCAGCGCGTATAGCAAAGGCGGAATGACGTGAAAGCGGTTGAGGAAGCGCAGCTCAGGGTATTTTGCCAGGTCCTTCACGACCGTGAAATCGGTCTCGACATATTCGTCAGACAATAGCCATCCGACATGGGAATACCAGAACCCTCGTTGCAGCGGGGAATGGCGATCTTCTTCCCGGTCTGAGTGCTTGTGGTGGTGCCGATGGTGTGAGGCCCACCAGAGCACGCCTTTCTGTGCAGAGGTCATGGCGAAAAATGCCAGGAGAAACTGGAAGACCCGGCTGGTCTTGTATGAGCGGTGTGAGAAGTAACGGTGATAGCCTGCCGTGATGGCGACCATTCTCAGATAATAGCTCCCCAGGGCCAGCGCCACCCACTCTAGGCTGATTCCGGTCTGAATGACCCATAGGCACATCAGGTGGATGGTGAGGAAGGGGATGGCACCCTTCCATTGGAGCTGTTTCGCGGTCACATCCTGATCGAGGGAACCGACGGAGTCGCACGACAGTCTAGTCATACAGGGTGCTCATCGTTGATCTTCATCCTCGAGCTCAATCGGGGTTTGCAAGAAGCGGGGCCATTCTACGCGATTGGCATCGGCCTAGGAAGCAAAAAAACGCCTTACAAGGAGAAAATGGTTGTCGCGTCGTTTTGCGGTAGGTAGCGGGGGATCTGGCCGAAATAGACTATCTGGTTCATCTGGTTCAACGAAATATATGCGAACGATACAGACCAGAGGCAATGAGCCGGTCTTCAGGCCGTACAGTTGTTATTGGGGTCGCGCGTCTGGCGACAATTCAGGTGTCTCCAGGCTGGTGCGGCCCAATGTGCCGTTGCGGTAGTCCAACAGGAGAATCCTTGCGGCTTTGTCCCGGTCTAGTCCGCCGCCGCTCCTGGTCAGCAGGCATCCGCGCTTTTTGGCGATGGCGTCGATGACGTCCGAACTCGACAGCCCCTCTACTGCAAAGCCGTAGCGAGCCGTCAGCCTGGCAGGATAGCGCGCCAGCAGGATGGTCGCGAGAAATTCGGCGACGGCTTCGTCATCGACGACCGTGTGGCCCACGGCGTTGACCGTAGCGAGCAGCAGGCCCACCTGAGGATCTTTGATCGTTCCCCACAACAGACCCGGCGAATCGGTGATGGCCATGTGGTCGTTCAGCTTGTGACGCTGTTGCACTTTGGTTATCGCCGGTTCGTCGCCCACACGAGCGATGCGGCGTTTCAGGAGCGTATTCATCAGGGTCGATTTGCCGACGTTGGGGATTCCCATAATCAGCATGCGCAGCGGCTTGGTGCTGCTGGTGCGATGGGGGGCAAGCGGCTGACAGCACTGGGGCAC
>JBDSKU010000096.1:0-4643 GCA_039916745.1 Nitrospiraceae bacterium | reverse complement strand
AGGCCCCGAGAGAATTGCGAGAAAGGTGCGATTGACCTCCGGCGTCCGATAGGCCTCCGCCGAGACCGTATCGACATGGCGGTGGATATCTTCGAGTAATGGGGGCACGATGGTCAGACGTTGCGATCGCGCGACATCAAACAGGCGAAGGAGCAATGCCGGGCTTTCCAATACCTTGGCGCGATATTCATCCGCAACCGTCAACACCCCGCCCCGTACCACGAAGTATTCATCGACGCGGGGCGCCGGCAAGAACCGCGCGATTCGACGCCAAAATGGCACGCTCCGGCAGCGCTCGACAAATCGCATACAGCTTTCATGCAAACCCGTCGTGTGCCGGTAATATTGCTGCATGAACTGTTCGACGGCCAACAAATGCGGCTGATCCTGAAACCCGAAATGTTGGGCCAGCCAGATCTGCTCATCGAACGACAGAATCTCCTGGGCTGTGCCGGCATGGACATGGAGGAGCGCCCGGACTCGCCACAAGAAATCCCGTGCCTCTGTGAGGGCGATGGAATCGGCCCTGGAAAGAATGCCGCGATCGGAGAGTTCACGAATCGTCGGCGCCTGATAGCGGGCCATGCCGGCCCACTGCAATAGGTGCAAGTCGCGAAGACCGCCGGTGCTTTTCTTGACATTCGGCTCAAGCAAATACACTGTCTCGCCGAACTTCTGATACTCCCGCCGGCGCTCATCCAGTTTCTGATCCAAGTAGGTATCCGGGTTCTTGACCACGACTTTCCGCATATACCGGCTGTGAAACTGCTCGAATAGCTCGGGGCTTCCCGCAAGAAACCGGGACTCCATCATCGAGGTCTTCACAGTCGCATCGGCCTCCGCTAGCTCGATGCAATCGTGAATGGTCCGCACGCTATGCCCGACCTGAAATCCAGAATCCCATAAGGGATGCAAGACGGCACGCACCAGCGTCTCGACCTGTGACTTCGCCTCGGGGAGGAACAGAAACATGAGATCGATATCCGAATGGGGTGCCAGCTCACGGCGGCCGTATCCGCCCAAGGCGATCACGCAACATTGACGTAGACCCGCGTTCGCTAACGCATCACCGCCATGCCGGATCGCCTCGCGATAACGCCCGAGGATCAACCCGTCGACGAGCTCGGTCATGGCCGCGAGGGTTTCCGCGCCCGATGCGCCACCCATGACGCGCTGACTGATGATACGGCGCTGCTCGGCCAGAAAGAGGCCAAGCTGCGCCACATCGCCATCCCGCACGATCAGGTCGGCCCCGTCTTGTTTGGCACTCATCGTCACAAAGCCGTCTCTCCAGTTTCACCCGTCCTGATACGCACTGAGGCAACCAAGTCGCGTACGAAAATCTTGCCGTCCCCGATGCTGCCGGTCTTGGCCGCCCGGGTAATCGTCTCAATGACCCGCGGCATCTGTGCGTCTGTGACCGCCACCTCGATTTTTACTTTCGGTACGAACTCGATCGTATATTCCTGACCACGGTAGGTTTCCTTGTGCCCCTTCTGGCGGCCGAATCCTTTGACTTCCGTGACCGTCATGCCTTGCACACCCATTTCGAGCAAGGCATCCTTCACTTCATCCAACTTGAACGGTTTCACGATAGCTTCAATCATTTTCATGTCGCTGCCTCCTTACCTGGCTGACCCGAGGACGCTGACCATTCATCGTCGCGAGGGTCGCTGGCATGATTGCATGGTCAATAATGATGTCCAAATCTGTCTATGAATAGGCCCGCTCGTTATGCTGACTGAGGTCCAATCCCGTCGATTCGTCTTCCTGGGCGACCCGCAGCCCAACCGCTGCATCGACGACCTTCAAGATCATCCAGGTCCCGATCACGGAAAACAACGCCACCGCGACGACCATGATCGCCTGAATTCCGAGTTGCCCTGCATTCCCGAACAAAAGCCCGTCAGCCCCGGCGGCATTAATCGCCTTGGAGGCGAAGACACCCGTTGCGAGGATGCCGAAGACGCCGCCCACACCGTGGATTCCCACGACATCGAGCGAGTCATCATAGCCCATCCTCCCCTTCAACACAACGGCGAAGTAGCACAGAATCCCAGCAAAAACACCAATTATGATCGCGGAGAACGGTCCGATATACCCGGAGGCCGGGGTCACGGTGGCCAGACCGGCGACCGCGCCACTGGCCAGACCCAGGACGGTGGGCTTTCCGCGATGCGCCCACTCGACCCCCATCCAGACCAACGCCGCAGCCGCCGCTGCCGCATGGGTCGCCAAGAAGGTACTCGCGGCCAGCCCATTCGCACCCAACGCACTGCCCGCGTTGAACCCGAACCAGCCAAACCACAAAAGACCGGTCCCCAACAACGTGAACGGAAGGTTATGCGGAGCCATGTAATCGGCCCCATGCCCCTTCCGCTTGCCTAGCACAATGGCACAGACCAAGGCACTCACACCGGAGCTGATATGCACCACTGCGCCTCCGGCGAAATCTAACGCACCCATTTTCCCCAACCATCCGCCGCCCCAGATCCAATGGGCCACCGGCGTATAAATCACCAGAGACCACAAGGCCGCAAACAGCAGCAGCGCGGAAAACTTCATCCGCTCAGCCACCGCCCCCGTAATCAAGGCCGGCGTAATGGCGGCAAACATGAGCTGGAATAACATGAATACTTGATGCGGAATCGTAGGGCCGTACACTGGATGGGGCTCGCTTCCCACCCCGCTCAACCCTATCCATTCAAGGCCCCCGATGAAACCGCCCTTGTCGGGGCCGAACGCCAGGCTATAGCCGACAAGAATCCAGAGGAGGCTGACCAGGCAGAGAATGACGATACTCTGCATGATCGTCCCCAGGACGTTTTTGCTCCGGACAAGTCCTCCATAGAACAGCGCCAAGCCCGGCATCGTCATCGCCAGCACCAGCGCCGTGGAGGTGAGGACCCACGCTGTGTCCCCTGTATCGATCTTGAGCACAGGAGTTGCGGCGACGGCTTGAGCCGATGCGGACGCTGTATCCTGCGCCGCGACTGACCCTGTGAAGACCGCCAAGGTTCCCAGCATCACGGCAATAGTCAGGCCTATGACACTAGATGCCTCTTGGCGCCTACGCGTGCGAATGTCGATTCGTGCAGGGTCAATCACCATCGTCCTCCTTGTCTTCGGTCACTCGTTGCCTTACGAATAGGCCCGTTCATCATGTTGACTGAGATCGAGACCCTTTCGCTCATCTTCTTCACTCACACGCAACCCGATCATTCCATCGACCAACTTCAGAATCACGAAGGTCCCAACAAACGCAAACACGACCGAGATCAGTACGGCCATCGCCTGGATGCCCAACTGTGCAGGATTGCCATAAAACAGACCGTCTGCACCTGCGGCATTGATCGCCTTCGACGCGAAGAGGCCGGTTGCCAGCGCACCCCAGATACCTCCGACACCATGGATGCCGACCACATCGAGGGCGTCATCATAGCCCAACTTTGACTTCCACAACACCGCTAAGTAACACAGAATTCCCGCTCCTAGTCCGATCACGATCGACGCCATCGGACCGACAAATCCGGAGGCCGGTGTAATCGCCACTAATCCCGCGACGGCACCGCTCGCGGCGCCCAGCACCGTCGGTTTGCCTCGATATATCCACTCCACGATCATCCAGGCCAAAGCCGCAGCGGCGGCCGCCGTATTGGTGACGACAAACGCACTGACCGCCAGCGCCCCGGAGGCGACAGCGCTGCCAGAGTTAAACCCGAACCACCCGAACCAGAGCAAGGAGGCTCCCAAAACCGTCATCGGCAAATTATGCGGAACCATATGTTCCTTGCCGTAGCCCAACCGTTTTCTCAACACAATGGCACAGGCCAGAGCCGCGGCACCGGAACTAATATGAACGACCGTCCCGCCGGCAAAGTCCAAGGCTCCAAGGTTTCGAACCCAGCCCCCGACCGCCCAAACCCAATGGGCCAAGGGATCGTAGATGAAGGTTGCCCAAAGCAGGGTAAACACCAGAAAGGCGCTGAACTTCATCCGTTCGGCCACCGCCCCCGTGATGAGCGCGGGCGTAATAACCGCAAACATCATCTGAAAGATCATGAAGGCTTGATGCGGAATCGTCGCCGCATAATCGGCATTCGGCTCCAATCCAACCCCGTTGAGCCCGATCCATTCGAGCCCGCCGATTAGATGGCCCTTGTCCGGTCCAAAGGCCAAACTGTAGCCCCACAAGACCCACTGGATGCTGATCAGACAGAGAATGACAAAACTCTGCATGATCGTCCCCAGCGCATTTTTTGAACGCACCATTCCTCCATAGAACAACGCAAGGCCCGGCGCCGTCATCGCCAGCACCAGCGCCGTGGAGACCAAGACCCAGGTGGTATCGCCGGTGTCGATCTTCGGTGCGGCTGGCACGGCAGCCGCTTCCGGAGCTGCGACAACCGGGGCTGCGGGAGCCGGAGCGCCCGCGTCTTGTGCATACAGACCCGTCGTCCCCACCAAGATGGCGCAGGCTAGGACGGGAAGCATCGAGGTCATGATACGAAGATATCGGTTCATGATGAGTTCCTTTCCTCTCCTGTTCAGAACAGGTAAATGACTTGGAATGACAGGGTTTCTTGATTGTTGACGGGCCGACTGCCGTACAAGAACACGTTCTTATCGGACTTGTCGTACCG
>JBDSKU010000095.1:0-7661 GCA_039916745.1 Nitrospiraceae bacterium | reverse complement strand
CTGAATCGACTTAGCAAATGCGCACGCACTCGTTGCTCCTGGCCCTCACATGCCGTGGTGCGAGACCATGTCCAGACATGCTGAGGATCGGGCTGTCCGAGTCCGATGACATCCACCGGGACCAGGTCGGCGAGGGCCTCGAATAGAGACCGGGCAATGAACTCGCTATTCAACGAACCAGCCAACACTTGTGTCAGGTGATTGAGTTGCGACAGTTTCACGTTCCATTGCCGAAGCACGTCCCGCTCGCCTGCCAGCGCGGTATTCACCTGGGCGAGCTGTCCGGAAAGATTGCGCACGGACTGAAATGCCTGCCGGTTCAGCAGGCCCCTCTGGAGTGAATCCCATATTCGCGGAGCGGGCACGGGAGCCGTCAGATAATCGAAGGCTCCGCCGCGCAAGGATCGCGCCACCTGTTCGGCCCCGAGATCCGGTCCTATCAGAATCACACAAACGTCGCTTTCCACACCAGCTAATCGGTTCAACAGCTCGAAGACCGGCTCGATCGGCATGGTCACTTCGCACAGAATGGCATCGGGAGATGTGGGCCCAATCGAGGCGAGAGCCGCGGCCTGGTCAGTGAATCGGCAGACAAGATTCCCCGATTCTTCAAGAGACTTCCAGATTTTCTTACGCTGAAAAACAGCTTGACCTACGACAAACAAGCAGGACGATCGACCTTCTTTCGGTTGGTGCGTGACGGCGTCAGCTTGAATGAGATGGGCACAGTCGGAATCGGCCTGACTGCTCATATCGGACGCTCCTTGTCCTGTTGATGAAATCCTTTCGATGTCGAATCCGTTCGGGATGGCGCTTCCTGTTCTCGGGCTTCGGATGAAATCGACACCCGATCCTCCGCCTCTTGGGTGCCACTATCTCCGTGAGGGGCATTGCTCGGCGGCACATTCAAAATCCGCTGATAGGTGCGAACCAGATTGTGGATCTGGCTGAATTCGATGCCCATCATCGCTCCTCAGTCGTTCGTCGCCCTCGGTTTCGGGCGTGGAGTTTCGAATTTCTATTGGCTAATTGTTAACGAACAAAAAACTAGCGACTCGAAACGTGAAATGTGAAAGCACGATACGCTTCACGCATGCGCCCCGTTCGCTCACCCTCGCGCGCTCAGAAACTCCGCGGCATCCGGCATCCCGGACGCCGCGTACCCGTTCACGGCTCGCCCACCGGTACTCATATGCGTCAAGGTATCTTGCGTCTGGCCAATCCATTGCTGAATCTGCTCGCGATTCTGCTCGGCACGGACCAAGGCCTGCCGCATCACATCGGCGAGATTTGCCCAAGCCTTATCTTCACCAGGCAACATGGGCCGCCTCGCGAGCTGAGCGGACACCTGGGCCAACCGTATCAACGCCTGATCGATCGCCAGTACAGAGACTTCCAGGCTGTCCAAGTCTTGACTGGCTATCGAGGCCTGGCCCTGTTCCAATTGCACCATAAACGCACGGTATTGTGTTTCGAGACTCTGCAACGAGATCATCGTCTACCTCTTAAAGTTTCAGGCCTTCAGGGCAAGGCGAGGAGCTGTGTCTGGCTGCGCGTAAGCCGAGAGCCCCGCCGGCATGACGGGAGGAGGCGGCGCACCGGCCCCCGCATCTATCAGTGTCTTGACTTGAACGGCCACCTGTCTCCAAGAGCTGTTAAGATCACTCAACAGGGAACGGACCCTCTCCAGCGGTTGTGCTTGTTTCGCCAGATGCCCCTTCACCAGCTCCTCATGCATATGGAGATAGAGCCGGTCCAGGTTACGTGCGATCTCGCCCCCCTCTTCAAGATTGAGCGACTTACGGAGCTCGCCGATGATGGCCAAGGCTCGATAGAGAGCAATACCGGAAGCCAGAGTATTCTGCTTCTCGATTTCCTGTATGGCCTGTCCGATCCGATAAATTGCGCCTTCATACAGCAGCACAATGATCTGCGCCGGATCGGCCTGCGTCACATTACCGGCCAGGTATGTCGCGATCGCGTTGGGGTTGTTCGATACGCTCACAAGCACTCCTCCTTAGATTACCGGAACGGGGGAATTTGAACGTTTAGCTTCACTGCCCAATCTTCGGTAAATTTGCGAGTTGGGTAGTCAAGTAATTGCTCGTTTCATGAAATTTACTGAGGACGGTTTCCAATCGAACGAGCTGCGCGCGAAAGTCATCCCCTGATGCCGTGATGCGAGCCTGGAGTTTGGTGATATCGCTCGTGAGTCGATCCACATTTTTCTGCAACCCGTTTGATTTGGCGATCAAGATACCGACTGAGGGATCGGTGTAGGTCGCCAGCGACGATACGAGGCGATCACCGACCCCTCGCGTCACGTCGATGGTACCGAACAGCCCGGTTGATGCACTGTCCATGCTGATAGCCAAGCCGTTTTCCCCGAATCCTGAATTACTCGTCAGCACATTCCCCCGACCGATTGCCGAATGATCGTTGATCGAGCCTGCGATATCAGCTCCCT
The DNA here is from genome assembly GCA_039916745.1 of Nitrospiraceae bacterium. Classification (GTDB taxonomy): domain Bacteria; phylum Nitrospirota; class Nitrospiria; order Nitrospirales; family Nitrospiraceae; genus Palsa-1315. The sequence goes on along the minus strand of JBDSKU010000095.1, from coordinate 5,194 downwards.
GCGCCGTTAGCCCGATCGCGCCAATACCGGTTTGCGTCGCCCCTGCCTGATCAGAAACCACCGTAAGGCGGACATCGGCGCCATAGTCCTTCGACGTAATTTTCAGCTTGCCGTTGTCGTTCGAAGCGGACAAACCGACCTTCTGCGTCGCAAAGGAGCTGTTCAAGGTGCTGACGATATCGTTGATCTTTAGTCCTGCACTGAGGGACACGCTGAAGGATGCTGTCGCCGGAATGGTGTCGGTGTAGTTACCGCTATAAGAAAAGCTCAATACTTCGGCACTCGTCAATCCGGTTGTCGAGAGATCCTGAAAGGTCGCATCCGTCGACCCCCCAAGCGTGGCTTTTTGGGGTGCCGAAGTAATGTTGAGCCCATACCGCCCGGCTGCAGTATTGGCAGTCAACCCGTTGAATGTGATGGCGCTATTGCTGGGTGTCCCGACCCCGAGAAAGAGCCGTCTGACACCGTCCGGATCGGCGTTGATGGCGGATGACAGGGCCGTCTCATCGATCGAAAGCGCGCCGGTCTTGCTATTGGATGTGATCCCTATCTGAGAGAGGTTGGATTTACCCGAGGTGAGACCAGGAATCTGGCCACTTACAATATCTTTCAGCTGACGTTGAATCGCGCGCATGGCGGAGTCCCCCAGTAAGGGGCCGGCGTTCTGGCTACTGGGATCGAAATTGAGTTGGCCATTGAGAAAGGTGTTGAAGTCGTTGTAGGCGGTCACGAAGTTCTTAATCTTCGTCACGGCAGACGTGGCATTCGAGGAAACCGCGACGATCACCCCATTCGATGAATCGGCTTGCTGTAGATTCAACGTCACGCCTTGAATGAGGTCTGACACGATGTTGGACGACTTGGTATAGGTCGAACCATCCACGACCACCACGGCATCTTGGCCGGCTTGAAAGACGGGCGCGAATACATCCACAGAAAACCTGTCCCCGGCGGCTAGGGTACCGGTCGCTCCGAAATCGATCTGCACACCTTCGTTGGTGGTCCCGGCTCCATCGATCGCAGTGGCGACAGCGGATGCCACAATGCCGGCCCCGGCGGTCCCGGCCCCTGCTGCTCCATTATAGGCGGCCCCGCCGTAGCCCAGATAGGTCAGCCCACCGTCGATGGAATACTTGTAGGTCCCGGCTCCCGGCGCTCCGCCGGTTACGGCCTGAATGAGGAAGGTCTTGTTCGTCGAACCAGTATAATTATTACCCGCATTCGAAGTGATCGTGCCGGCAAAGCTGTTCCCGCTGAAGGCATAGGCTGACTCGACCTTCTTGTTCGCAAAATCCAGCGTGGTATCATTGTTCGTGATGGTGATGCTATTCGAGGCACCGCCTCCGTTGGTCGCAAGGACCAGGCGATAGGGATTGGATCCCGTCCCGTCATTGATAATCGTCGCCGTGACACTGCCGGCCGTCGCATTGATCGAATCCCGCAGTGCTTGCAGCGTCGTACTGGTAGATACCGCAATAGTATATTCCGTCCCGGCATTGCCGACCTTGAACTTGAACGTCCCGTCTGCGCTCGCAACAGCCGTGGAGTTCTGATCGACGAATCCATCGACCGCTAGCTTGGCCGCCTGGGCCAGCTGCTTGACCGACACGGCATAGTTCCCCTTCACGGCGGTACTATTGGCCGTCGCCGACAAGAGCGAGGTTCCAGTCGCTGTCGTCCCAGCCGTCACGGTGTTGGTATTGAAATTCGCCGAATTGTTCACAGAACTGGCTACGGCCAGCAGGGTGGAAAGCTTCGTACTGACGTTCAGAACTGCACTGATTTCAGTCTGGTAGGTTGCCTGCCTGGCCTGCAACAGTTTGACCGGGCCTTGCGCAGCGTCTTGAACCTGCTGAATGAGTTGGTCGTAATTGATGCCTGATGCGAGTCCGGTCGAGCTAATGGCCATGGTGCTCCCCCTAACTCTTTATCGGCTGGGAGCGGAAAACCTTGAGCGATTAAACGGTCTTGTTGACCGACGGGCCAATCAGGCGCCGAATCACGTCCGAAGCGGCATGCATTTCTTTGGCGGGAATTTCTCTAATCACGGCCCTGGTGTTCGGATCGACGATGACCGCCGTAATTTCCTGGGTTTCCGTGTTCACTCGGAACTGGAAGTCGTACGTCGGCATTACAGTCACCGCCGCCGCCGCCTCCACAAGCTTCGCCTCCACCGCTCCGGCTCCAGTTCGCTCTATGGGGCGAGTGAACAGAGCCGCCGGGGTATTTCCATCGATTTTATCGATCATGGTTTTACCTCAAGCTGCAGAGGAGAGGCACGGACCACCTGGTCCGCGCCTCCACCCTGAATGGCCGCTACTTCAGAAGCTGTAGCGCGATCTGTGACGTGCTGTTGGCCTGAGACAGAATGGCCGTACCAGCCTGCACCAGGATCTGATTCCGCGTGAATTGCGCCGTTTCATAGGCGAAGTCCGCGTCCTTGATCCGGGCTGCCGCCGCTTCCTGGTTCTCAGCGGAAACGGTCAGGGCTTGTGTCGTCAAGTCCAGCCGGCTCTGCAAGGCTCCGACGTCGGACCGTACCTTACTGATCTGCGCAAGGGCCGCATCGAGCGACATGATCGCCGTATTGGCGCCGGATTGCGTGCTGAGGTCCATCACGCTCAGCGAATTGTCCAGGTTCGTCGTATAGGGCACGGTCGTACTGGCCGAACCGATGTCCGTGGTCGCCCCGGAGAAACTGACATCTTGCTGCGATGTCATCCTGACGGCGCCGCGGTAGAGGTTGCCCCCCGCGCTCGCTCCGCTGAGCGTGGCTCCGTTTGCTGTCGTATAAGCGGAAATGTTCCGCCCGTCCGCAGCCGTTAAAACCAATCCTCCTGACCCGTTAACGCCCGCCGTGACCCCGGTGGACGCGGTCTTGGCGTTGATCGCCGCCCGCAAGACGCCGGTCGCGTCGCCGGCTGCGATGTTGGCCGTCGCATCGATCGCAAAACCATTGATGAAGAGATCATTGGCCGCGAGTGTCCCGGCAGTGATACCGGTCGCTTGGGAGACCACGTTCGGAACAGCCACCGCGGCCACTCCGGTCTTGCCCCTTACGTTGTTGATGGCCGCCGCCTTTGAGATTGCGCCGGACTGGCCGTTATAGGTGCTGACCTCGCTGGTCGCGTTGCCCGATCCCACGACCTGGCTCGCCAACCCGATTTGGCTCAACTGCGAACCCATGGAGGCTGCAGCGCTCAACGACAATTTAATGTCCGTTCCCTTGGTGGCAACCAATACAAACCCTTGATTACCTGAGGTCACGCGGGCCGTCACGTTCGTGATACCGGCCGCATTGATCTTGGCCACCATGGCCGAGACGAACTCTGAGTTCTGGGTATACGCGGTGCTGGTACCCGACATGATCGAGGCCCCGGACGTATTGGCCAAACTGGTAATGGCCGTCCCGTTGATATACAAGGCCGCTGCACCAGCCGCCAATGCGCCTCCGAGTTGGCTTGTTGCGCTGAAGGTGCTGGTCCCAGATGAGACAGCCGCGTAGTTAATCTCCAGCACCGAGACCTGATCGTCTGTGGCAGCGGTCGCGCCGACCAACTGTCCATTGATGTTGAATTCTCCCGCCGTGATGTTGCCGAACCCGCTCTGTTGACTCGCGCCGAGCGAACCGATCGAGTCATCGATGTTCACCGAAAATGCCGCGAACTTTCCGAGCTGCGCTGCACGGACATCGCCCAACGAGAAGGAGATCGTCTGGTCAGCGTTGGCGCCCACCTGAACCTTGCCTGACGCAAAGGATCCGTCGAGCAACGATGCACCGTTGAACTCGGTCGTGCTGGCCAAGCGGTTCAACTCCGCCACGAGCAGATTTGATTCACCACCCAACGTCGCACGATCCTGAGCGGTGTTTGTGTCACTGGCCGCTTGCACGGCCAATTCACGCAACCGGCCGATGATGTTGGTGGCAACGTTGAAGGCTCCTTCTGCCGTGTTGACCAAAGACCCGGCATCGCCTGCGTTTCGCACGGCCACGCGAAGGCCGCGTGACTGCATGCTCAGCTTGGTCGCGATCGAGAGTCCGGCTGCGTCGTCCGCTGAACGGTTGACCCGAAGACCGGATGACAAACGCTCCAACGACTTGGCCAACATGTCGTTGCTGTTGCCCAAATTCCGTTGCGCGGTCAAGCTGGGGATGTTGGTATTGACTGTTAACGCCATTGGAAATTCCTCCGTGACAGATACAGAACTGGAACATTAAAACGCCGCAACATCCATGTCGTCGGCCTGATGTGTGTCATCTCATTGCACCGGGACCTTTTCGCGACTTGCCTCCTTTCCCTGTGTTCATGAGTTTGCATGGACTGTGTATCGGACAATGGCCTGACGAACTTTAGAGGCGTACGGGCCTAGTGCAGGACAGTGCTGGTTGGTAGCGATTTCTGCAGATTGATCGATCGGGGCGTGAATAAGTCGCACACAGGTCAACGGCTGACGGCTGAGATCCGAAGGCTGGAGATCGAAGTTCTGAACACTTCAGCCTTGAAATCGCCTCAGAAGTCTTGCACGAATTGCGAGGGACGCGTCACGCTTCCAGCAGGCTGCTCAAAACGTTCGTCCAGCGAAGCCGCAGGCGAGTCGAAACCAGAGGCGTACCCTCAGGGGCGCACGGTGCGACGAATAAGGAGCACCACGTTTGTGCGCGCCGCCGAGTGATGAGGCGGCCGGGTCCCCGTTGAGGATGTCGATGAGCCGAGAACGAAGCTAACGGAGATTTTCAGCAGCCTGCACATCAAGGAGATTGGCGGCCAAATAGCGCGGCGAATCGAGGGTGGGATCGAAACTATAGAAGACCACCAGGGTCCGCTGACAGTCGAGGTCAAGAAATGCCGGATAACCGGCTTCGAATTCATGTTGATATGAGTAGCCTTGAGGATCGTCGAGCAATCGATGTTCAGTCCATGTCACGCCGAAATCTTCGCTCAGGCTAATGCCGACGCCAGGCGTCGTAAGCCCTTGAGGGTTTCCCATATGGTTTCGGTATCCGAGTAGTAGCTGACCGGACTCCGTCAGATGGAGCGAGGGTGAGGTCCCCCACAACGCTATCGACTGAGGCGCGGACCAGCTATGCCCACCATCTGAGGACAGACACTTGAACAGTTGCCGTACATTCGGTCCCACTCCCTGCTGGCGCAGCACCGCCAACACCAGCCCGTCGGGACGTTCGACCAGCGTC
>JBDSKU010000094.1:0-3227 GCA_039916745.1 Nitrospiraceae bacterium | reverse complement strand
GCAGGGCCACACTCGTGCGGTCTTTTTCGGGGAGTGATGGTGCGAGATTGATGTCGTGGAGATTGACGATCAGCGTTGAGGAGAGCGCGATGTTGTGGGCGGCCTGATATTCGACGGAGAGGCCGATAGGGATATACCAACTCGTGTCATTGCGGTCGATACGGCCGGGGCCGGTTCCGCGGTCCAGGTCTGCGTGGATCAATCCGATGCCCGTGAAGGGGACCAGATTGATGCCGTTCTTGAGGCGAAAGTGATAACGCGCGACTCCTGCAAAGGAGATCTGGAAGAGATCTCCCATGGGGGTGATCTGCATCATCGGTCCGACGGAAAAGTTTCGATCGATGTAGTAGTCACCACTAAATGCCATGGTGAATACTGTGCCATTGACCGTTCCGGACGTGAGCCCCAGGTCGCTGCCGAACCCCCAACGGTTATCGTCAGCTTGGGCCTGCGGTACTCCTGCGACGATTCCCATCACTAGCAGAGCCAATAGGCCTGCAGCAGAGGTCGATCGTAACGATATGGCGGCGATCCGTGAAATCATGACGGCGGACTGTAGCATAGAGGGTAGGCCTGGACAAGTTGCTTGAGCGGGCCGGCGTAGTCAGGTATTCTCTGATACTGCGGACGATGGAAGGACTAAGGCATGTCGACTAATTCGATGACCCCGAAGCAAGCCGGCGCAGCGTTGGTCGCAGCAATGCCTGTTGGCCTGTCAGTCCTGCAACTGGAAGAGTATGGCATTGAGGCGACGACGGAGCAGGCCCAGGCGATTACCCAAGAAGTGCTCTCGCTGAATTTATTTTGGATCTTTGCCGCCATCGAGGCCCATATCCCGCTGAAGTACCAGGCGGCATTGTCGGAGCTCATCTTGGATACTGTCGAGGCAGGATGGGGAACAACCGTTCTCATCGGTGCGGCTGCGTGGACCGCGTATCTCAACGAATGGCAGGAGCGTCGTCGTCTGTATACCTGTTTGGTTGAAGACGGTGTGAGTCCGCTTGCTGTGAGTGCCGAAGCCGCCGAGTTGATGGAGGAGAAGCACTTGGTCACGGAAGGGGCGCGGCGAAACCTTCTCACCCTGTTGATCGATTTTGTGCCCGTCGAGACCTACGGGCGGTTACTGCAAGATATCGGATAATCTCCTGGTGCGCCTCAATTGTCAGAGATAGCGGTGACTGACAACTTTCCCTGCCCCGTCCAACTCGTAGAGCACCGGCGCACCAGTCGGGATATTCAGCTCTAGCACCTGCTCACGAGACAGCTGTTCCAGTTCCATCGTCAAGGCGCGTAGGCTGTTCCCATGCGCCGCGATGAGGATCGTTTCTCCTTTCAGGAGATACGGCTTGATCGTCTGTTCATAGTAGGGCAACACACGTTCGGCTGTATCCTTCAGACTTTCCCCGCCCGGCGGAGGCACATCGTAACTCCGCCGCCAGATCTTCACCTGTGCCTCGCCGTATTTTTTTGTAGTCTCGGCCTTATTCAATCCCTGTAACTCGCCGTACATCCGTTCGTTGAGCGCCTTGTCCTTTACGATGGAGAGGTCCGACTGCCCGATCGCCTCGAGGGCCAGTCTGAGGGTTTCGTTCGCGCGCGCGAGCACAGAGGTAAAGGCACGATCGAACGTGAAGCCACGGAGTTTGTCTCCTGCGTTCTTGGCTTCCTGTATCCCTCGCGGCGTGAGGGGCACATCGACCCAGCCTGTAAAACGATTTTCCAGGTTCCATTGTGATTCGCCATGACGAAGCAGGACTAATCGAGCCATTGTGCGTGCCCCTTGAGGATGAAAGGATATAGCCACGGGGCAAAGCATACTGGAACAGCCACCTATGTCAAGCGGTTGCTTTCGTCTGGGGCCGGCAGTACCATTCCGCCTGATTTACCTACTCAGGATCGACTACCGGTATGACGACCTCATCTCCTTCCGATATCAACTGGACAGCGTTTGAGGCTTGGTGGAACGAGATCGGCGGTCGGCTGCATGTGGCTGACCGAGCGCACGATTTTTTCACGGGCATGCGCACGGGCAGCATGTTCGATCGGATTGCACAAGTCGGCGGGCAGGCCGATTACATCCTCTTTGTGCTGATGCGCTACTGGGTGCCGACGGTGCTTCCGCCCCCAGGGCGAGAGCGGCTCACGAAGAACGATCCGGACTATTGGCTGGAGTCGGAACAGATTCTCAAAGCGGCCATGGCCCGCCTTCGAGAACTGAAGCCGCTCATCGAGTTGTTGACCACGCCGAACCCACTTGCAGAGTTGGCCACAGGCGGGGGGACGGGTTCTTCACCCGTCGCAGAAGTTGAGCTGGGAAAGATGCTGGAAGGTATTGCCGAGGTGGCCGGTAGTTACGGCGGCCCGGACTATACCTCAGTCATCAAGCAATTCGATCCGGTGCCGCTCCGGCAGACGCAACCCTTCAAACATAATAAGAAACATAGTGCCGAGCTCTGGGTGGTCTTTCTGTTGCGCGAGCATTGTCGCAGCCTCGGCCTCGGCAAAGATCGCTACTGGCCGCTCATTGCGCCAGTCTGCGAGGCGGCAGGCATTCTCCAGCCGAACGGCCAGGCCTATGCACCAGACGAACTCAAATCCTGGTGGCAGAAAAACTGGCCGCGCACCTATACGCAGATCGAACAGAAGCAGGACGCTTCTGACTCAGGCGGAGCCGCGTATGAACAGGATTTCGGGTGGTTTCAGGCGTGGATCGGGTGGCAGCAGAGCCGACAGAGCATGCCAGAGTAGGTCATCGTAGGTCGCCGTATCGCGCTCACGTTTACGTGGTACTTGTGGCGGCTGGTCTCGCGGGTTTGGTCGGAAACTTGTCTGAATCCGGCAGTCCATCTTGAAGCAGCTTGAACATTGTCATCGCAAAGAAGATGTACAGGGCGACTCCGACCCAGATGACGTAGGGCTGAACGCCCCCCGTCTCTTTCAAGGCCTCGTCTTGTTTCGCCGGGTCTGTCCACGAACTCTTTTTGATCTCGCCAATCTGCTCACGACAGTACCAATAGTACACATAGTTTGCGGTGGCTCCGGCCATGATGCTCCAGACGAGACCCACGGTGAGATCGCCGGTCACGTAGGTCGAAATCATCGGACCGAAGGCATAGACCAGCGCATAGACGTACATTTTCCGGTAGAGAAACCAGAGGAAAGAAATATACAAAAATGCCGGCCAATTCCACGTTAGCGCGAACTTCGGCTCGTCTCCTAATCCGAAT
>JBDSKU010000093.1:0-6804 GCA_039916745.1 Nitrospiraceae bacterium | reverse complement strand
TGACGCGGGGGCGGCAGTGATCGTGAAGCTCACAGGGATATTCTGCGGAGTGTTGGTAGCACCAGCAGCCGTAATCGAAATCACGGCAGTTTGAGTCCCCGTGGTTAACCCTATCGGACTCACACTTACCGTGAGCGAGCCGGTATTGGCACCGGCGGTTGATGCCGTGCCGTTGACTTTTAGCCAGGCTATATTTGATGAGGCCGTCCAGGTAAGTGTTCCGGTTCCTGCGTTGGTGATTGTCACGGATTGGCTGACAGGGGCTACACCGTTCTGAATGGCAGAGAATGAAAGTGCTGTTGGACTGAGTCCGATGGTCGGCGTGGGCGTTGGTGCCGGCACCGGTGTAACTGACAATGAAGGAGGTGCAAGTACCTCTGTTAAGCCCGGCATCTGTGTAACCAAGGTTCGCATGCTTCTACCGCGACCTGATTTGGTGCCGGAAGATGAGTTACTTCCTGCAGCAGCGAGGGAAATGGGCCCTTGAGAGGCTGGGCTATTCGATGAGGGGATTGGGGCAGGTGTCGCCATCGATGCTGAGGCGATGCCGGTTGTCGTCATGGGTACCAGAGGTAGGGGTGCGTTGACTCCTTTTCCGGCAGTTGAGGATTCTTTTGGCTGGGACGTTGCGGCGTCAGTTGAGGGGAGGTCTGGCCTGGCCGATAACAAGCCTAGATCTCCCGTGCTAAGCGGTGATTGTTGGACTGATGCCAGGGGTGGGCCCTGTTGTTTTCGAATAAGTCGGTGTGGTTTTCGCACGGAAGTCGAGACGTCCTTTCTATCTTTATCGTGAGGTTTTATTGATTGGCTTGCGCTCCTCTCTAGTTGTTGGGCGGAGGCATAGGGGAGTGAGGCTGTCCCTGGTAGAGAGGCAGTGATAATTCCTAGTGATGCGATGTAGATGATGAGTTTACGACTTGCCTTGAGGCGCATGGTCTGGGTCCTCCGTGTTCTGCAGCCTGTCACCGTTGACTGCCGCATGGCGTCAGATGCAATGCCCAATGCTTGATCTGAATAAGTGGCCTTTTGGCGGCCTTGGGCCTGTATCGAGCAAGAGTAGTGCCTCCTCAGTCGAGGCTCAGAATTTTGGATGATGATTTGTTTGATGCATCTGTGAAAACAGTGGGTTGGGCTAACCTGGGTGTGGAACGATGGCGTGCGGTAAGCAGGTGGTACTCGACTGCTTTTGGCGGCACAGCTCAAACGATTGAACACTTAACCAATAGCTTTATATATTGACCTCTAATTATTTAATGTAAATGTGAGTATTGGTAATGTTTACTACTTTGTCCTGTTGGTTATTATTGGTCTTACCCGAGACGTGATTAGGCCATTCTGTCTTGAGGAGGGAGGGCATCATATTTTCTCCAGGGAGGCGTTGTTCATTTCTCGTCAGGCTGTCTTTCATGTGGGTGAGCGGGTCTCAGGCCTATAAGTAAGTGGTCAAATCACTTTCGAGGCGTGGATTAGGTAAGGTGAGGTGAAGATCCGCCTGTTTCATTGACGGAAGCGTGAGGTTCTGCCATTCTTTCAGAAACCATTCAGGGGGATTTCATGGCACAAGAGAGAGCGGTAGAACGAAAGATCGCTATTGTTGGTCTAGGCTATGTGGGGCTTCCTATTGCGGTCGCATTCGGGAAACGGCAGCATGTGATTGGATTTGATATCAACAAGGCTAAGATTGCAGAGTTGCAGAAGGGTCTTGACCGCACGGGTGAGGTGTCTGTTTCGGATTTGAAAGCCACGGATGTTCACTATACATTTCAGCCTAGCGATCTTAAGGCTGCAGATTTTATCATTGTGGCCGTCCCTACGCCAATTAATGAAGCCCTGCAGCCTGATTTGACGGCTCTTCGAAAATCATCTGAACTCATAGGTGCAAATCTCTCACCTGGTTCGATTGTGGTCTACGAGTCGACGGTCTATCCCGGCGCTACAGAGGAAGTGTGTCTTCCTATTTTAGAGAAAGTCTCCGGGATGAAATCAGGTGTTGATTTTAAGATTGGGTATTCTCCAGAGCGGATTAATCCTGGAGATAAAGAGCATACGCTGGAGAGAATTATCAAAGTGGTCTCAGCTCAAGATGACGCATCGCTAGAGATTGTTGCCAACACGTACGAACTTGTGGTCAAGGCGGGGATTCATCGGGCTTCCAGCATTAAAGTTGCCGAAGCGGCGAAGGTAATTGAAAATACCCAGCGGGATTTGAATATCGCGCTGATGAATGAGTTGGCCCTCATTTTTCACCGACTTGGAATTGATACCAAGTCGGTACTGGATGCGGCAGGAACGAAGTGGAACTTCCTGAAATTTACTCCGGGCCTCGTTGGCGGCCATTGTATTGGTGTAGACCCGTACTATCTGACTTCCAAGGCTGAATCAGTCGGTTATCATCCTCAAGTAATCCTGGCTGGGCGGCGCATTAATAATGGAATGGGAAAATTCATCGCAGAGCAAACGATGAAGCTGCTCAGTCAACTTCCTCGGCCGGTCAACGATCTCAAGGTGGCAGTGTTAGGACTTACATTTAAGGAGAATGTGCCAGATCTGCGCAATAGCAAGGTCCCCGATATTATTCAGGAGTTGCGCGAGTACGGAGTGCAGGTACTTGTTCATGATCCGATCGCCGAACCAGAGGAAGCGGTCGCAGAATACGGCATTCATCTCCAGCCGTGGGATGAACTGAAGAACGTCGATGGGGTGATTGTTGCCGTGGCTCACCGTGCGTATGCCGAAATGGGCCTGCAGCAACTGCTTCAACCCCTTCGAGATCAGCGCGATGGAGTGGTTATTGATGTGAAAAGTGCGCTAGATAGGGCGAAGCTCTCATCCTCGTTGAAGTATTGGCGCCTCTAGAGGTTGAGGTGTCAGCGGCAGGACTCCGGTTCTTGCGCAGGTATTCACTGCTGCTATTGTTCACGTTTCCCGTCCATGTATACTCCGGCTACTGATGAACTCCCGTTGCCGTGTTTCAATTCATCGACGCATAGTTGATTGGGGTCTCATAAGTGCGGCGTGTGTAGGGGGCCTCCTTCGTCTTAGGTTCCTAATTTCTGCAGATCCTGCGCCAGTTTTTTCTATGTATATGGATTAATGAGGGGTACTTGCCAGGCGTACAACTTGCTTACGACCGGACTGTGGCTCCAAATCTTAAATCTCCTCATGCGAGATTTTTCGGGCTTGTCGGTTCGAACGTGGACTATTGATCCCTAAGCGTGAGAGATTTGAACGGTCGTATATTTCTCGCTGGTGTGGAGTATGCCTTGTGACGATTTGTTGTTTGCCGGTATCTAGTTTCGCGCAAGTTGGGATTGCCACAAAATATGTGGAGGATATCGGTATCGGCTCTGACCCCGCCGTCGTATTTTCTGAAAAGTTCGAGTCAACCCCTCCCGGCGTTCAGCCTCAAGTTCACAGGTGGAGGGGTATCGGGTATTGCCATTTCGACTGACCATCCTGTGGTCAGCGGGGGGATACAGTCGGTCCGTCTGATCCCCAATAAGAGCAGTGGCACGCTGTACAAGCAGCTGCCGACCAACTACAACCTTCTTTATATGCGGTACTATATAAAGTATTTGGGTAATGTCTCTCATCATGCTGGCGCATACATGGGGGGCTATTCCCCTTCGTCTAGCTATCCGCAAGGGGATGCAGGATTAAAAGGGGTGCGTTCCAACGGCGACAAACTTTTCAATGCGGGCTTCGAACAGTCGGGAGCTCCGGATGCCGTCCGTCCCCAAACCCACATTGGCACCTATAACAATTGGGTAGACATGCAGGGACCGGCTTTCAGCGGACTCTATTATGGACGCGATTTGCTAGTGACCGAGAACGCCCCACTCCAGGTTGGGGCATGGCAGTGCGTCGAGATGCGTATCAAAATGAACACGACTCAGGCGGGACACGAAGGAGAATTGCAGTTCTGGGTGAATGATAACTCCCTTCAGAACCTGATGCCCGGCTCGCCAACGGGAACCTATAATTCCGCGGGGAATTGGGTGACCGGATCTGGCAGCGGATTCCCTGGCCTCCAGTGGCGTGATGTGCTGACCTATGGTGTCAACTGGATCAAGCTCCAAAATTATAGCGAAGCTGGCACTCCCTACGACGTTCTATTCGATGATCTAGTCGTCGCGACCTCCCCGATTGGCTGTATCAATTCCGGGTCTGTGGACATAGTTCCGCCGGCGACCCCCACGAATCTTAGAGTTCTTCCATAGGATAGAAGGTTTTTTTCCCGCTCAGCAGCTAGCATTCATGCCGAGAAATTCTCTCGCTTGACAGGGGCAGGCTGTCTGGGTATTTCCCACGTATGTGAAGAATCCCTTTCTTCCTGAGGGCGTGCAGTGACTTCCCGTACTTCCGTGGATACTCGGTTAAGCCCCTGCAGCCCTTGCTTCGAGGTCGATCGGGGAGTGGCAGCCGACTGTGGAGTGCCGGCGTAGCCGAGGGTAGAACCCTTCGATGTATTCAAAGATGTCCTCTGTTGCCTCGTCCCCTCTGCGGTACCGGAATGATGGAGGAGCTCGCCTGTGAGCTCGTTCTGTGCGAAATCCGGTCCGCCCGGCCATGGCCCCGCCCATTACGGCGAGTAGCGGTCGAGGAGGATGGCCAGATATAGCCAGCCCTACGAGGTCCAGACCTAGGCGATATCCCTGGCCCAAACTGATTCCGAGCCGAGACCCTGAACTGAGCGTGTTTCCGGGCCTGGGGAATCGGTCAACCCAAGAAGTATAGGTTCATACGAAGTCGACCTCATTGCACTGAGACGTCCCCTGTAGTACGTAGTAGACAGGAGGGCCTTATGATCTTAGTAGCAGCGAAGTTTATGATTCTCATTGCCTCACTTTATAGAGGCTGCTATAAATTATCAGTGTCTCTAGGCTGCACGTAGTTTTTCTGGTTCTTTTCATGTGGTCAGGCCTGTTTGGGGAATCGCTGAATAGAATGCTTATAAGCATCATGAGACGAAGAGTCGAAGGTAAATGGCTTTCAACTGGCGCCATATTGCTTTTGTCCGGCTGCGCCTATTTCACTTCTGCCGACGTAAAGCGAGGCGATCAACAATTGGCCTCAGGAAATTGGGAAGAAGCCAGTTTCGCCTATAAGCAAGCGCTAAAAGATGATCCCTTCAATGCCACGTTGCTGGGCAAGTACACCATGGCTCGTGAGCGAGCTGCGGCGGCTTATGAGGAGCGGGGACGTGGGTATTTGAAAGACCAGCAGCCTGACCTCGCGATGGAACAGTTTAAGCGCGCGCTCACTATGGAGCCGTCCAGTGTCGAGCATCAATCGGGGCTTCTTGAAGCGCTTCGCTTGAAAGATGCCCGTGCTCAGAATCGGGAAGCGGATCGCCTCGTGCAGCTCGGCCGGACCGACGAGGCCATGGAGGCCTATGCCAAAGCTGCTGAGCTGGACCCCTCGTTCAAGGAACCGCTCGAGAGTATTTCCAGGCTGACCGAGGAGCAGCAGGCGCTCAATCGTGACGATCGGCGAAAGCAGCCTGTGACGCTTCGGTTTCGCAATGCCGGATTGAAAGAAGTGTTGGAGGGGATTGGAAAGGCGGGCGGGCTCAATCTCATTTTCGATAAGGATGTCCGGAACGATCCGGTCACGATTGGCGTTCAGGACACGCCGTTCGAAGAGGCCTTCAATCTTATTCTCAACAGCAATAGCCTCTTCGCCCATACCGTCTCTCCAGGCGTCATGATTGTAAGCCCCAATACCAGGCAGAAGCAGGAGCAGTACCAAGACCTCATGATCCGGACGTTCTATCTGTCGAACGCCAAAGCAAAAGACATGCTAGTGCTGTTGAAGAGCATGCTCGATTCCAAACGGATGCATGCCAATGAACAGTTGAATACGATCGTTATCCGGGATCAACCGGAAAAGCTGGAGATGGCTGAAAAGATTATCTTAGCCAACGACCGTCTGGATTCCGAGGTCCTTTTTGATGTTGAGGTCCTGGAAGTCGATCGCACGGTTGATCAGACCTATGGCCTGACCTATCCCAAGCAAATAGCAGGCGCCATCGTCCCTCCGGGGTTTTCAGGATTGATCGCGGGAGAGGTTGCACAGCAGTTCACCCGCGGCCAACTCACCGACCTTGGAGGGAACAGTTATCTCTTTAAGCTTCCGACCAACATCCAGTTGGACTTCTTTAAGCAGATTACCGAAGCCAAGACCCTTGCCTCCCCGAAAGTTCGTGTAGTCAACAACAAGAAGGCGGAGATCAACATCGGGGACAAGCAGCCGATTCTGTTGTCCACCACGAATGTCTTGCCCGGTCAGGCGGCAACTGGAGCCGTTCCGACGACCTCAACGGTGACGTCGATCGAATTCCGTGACACGGGAGTCAAGTTGACTGTTGAGCCGTCCATCCATCTGGGAAACGAGCTTTCTCTAAAGATGAAGATTGAAGTCATTCGTCTCGGTGAGCAAGTGACGCTTCAAGCGAATCCTCCCATAACCCAGTTTAAGTTTGGTAATAGGTCCGTGGAAACCATGCTCAATGTGAGAGATGGTGAAACCATTGTGTTGGCAGGGCTGATCCAAGAAGAAGACCGGAAAACACGCACGACCATCCCATGGATCGGCGATCTTCCTTTCATCGGGAATCTCTTGAGCTCTTTTATCACCAAGCGGGTCACCACCGAAGTGATTCTGACGATCACCCCACACATCATTCAAGGCATGACCCCTCCGGGGCTCAGTAAGCAGGTATTCTGGTCAGGGACAGACTCAACTTACGCCACGAGCCCGCTGTTTTCTCCGCAGGGGAAGAAGCTCTCCACTACGGGAGGC
>JBDSKU010000092.1:0-8853 GCA_039916745.1 Nitrospiraceae bacterium | reverse complement strand
TCAGCGCGGTGGGTACCTGTGCCGTGAGGAGTGGCACGAGAGGGCCGGGGCGAGCGATTTGGTCGGCGGTTCTATATATCTGCGTTTCCGGTTGGGCCTGGACCAGGCCAAATGAGGTAGGGAGGCTTTTTCATCGTCTCAGCCGAACGCGGGTAGAGGCGCTGGGCATGGTTGTAGGCGTCTTCTTGCGCCACGAGGCAGGTGGCTGCGGCGAGATGGTTGGAGACGACGCGGAAGGCTCCCCGATCATCGGCTTCGATGGTCGCCATGTAGAGGGCACAGGAGAAATTGCCCTCTTTTGAGCAGGCTGTGCTGATCAAGAGGTGCGACCCATCGGGAAAGGTCATGATCGGGTCTAAGTTCGTACGGCCCATAGCGATTTCTTCTCCAAGACGTGTGCAGGTTAGGCTGGTTGGTTTGCGTAGGGAGTCACGTAAAGTCTGAGGAGGTGTCCCTCCCATTCGGTTCCTTCAAGGGCGACCACGGCGCTCAACGCCTGTTCGCCAGATCCCATTTCGACAAATCCGTACCCGGCGGACTTTCCGGTATGTTTGAATCGGACGACATAGGCTCTGGCGACCAGTCCATAGGAGGCAAACAGGCCGCGTAACTCGCAGTCCGAGACCTTGTCTGGGAGTCCGCCCACGTACAAGACGCGCTTCCCCATCGAGATTCCCTTCGTGCCTCGTTAGGTCGTTTGAGCGAGCGAGTCTTCGACATAGGAGCCTGTTCGCAGCGATGTCGCAAGTCCCAGTGAATGGAGTCCGAGGATGAACCATTTGGAGGGATCAAAGTGGTACCAGCGATGACCGTTTCGATAGTCGGTTGGATACATATGATGGTAGTTATGGTATCCCTCTCCAAATGTCACAAGGGACACGAGCCAGCTGTCTCGACTGGAGTCTGACGTGCCGTGTGGTTGCCGTCCCCACAGATGGCAGACGGAGTTAATGCAAAATGTGGAGTTCAGCACGGCAAAAGTTCGCCCGACACCGGCGAGGAGAAAACAGCCGACTCCACCCATGATGCCGTTGTGGAGAAAGCCGATGAGGAATGTGCCGGCCAGACCGGTGAGGACCAAGAGCGGGTAGTGCTGGTGTTGCCAGATCGCAATAGGATCGTTCGCGACGCGCGTCGCATATTTTGGATTGGCATACTGATCAGGGGTAAAGAGCCATCCGCAGTGGCTATGCCAGAATCCCAGTTGTGCGTTGTACGGATCTTTGACCTCGTCACAATGTGCGTGATGCCGCAGATGATCGGACGCCCATTTGATGGCGGAGTTTTGCAATGCCCAAGCACCCGTGATTAAGAGCGCTCCCTTGACCCAGTTCGGGCAGTCAAAGCTTCGGTGGGCCATCAGTCGATGGTAGCCGACCGTGATGCCCAGTCCACTGGCGACATAGAGAAGCCCAAAGAGCGACCAATCCAGCCAGCTATAGTGATAGATGTGTCCATATAGCGGAACTCCGATCATGGCGCCTATGGCAATGGCGCAAAACAGCATGATCGTCCAGACCTTGTTGTACCGTCGGCTGATCGCAATGGGTAGTCCGGAGGGTGTCAGGGCGATTGTGGGTGGTCGTGGAGGTATGCGTTGTGGCGCTGTCTGGCTCATAGGGCCTCTTAATTCTGGGAGATGCGTACTGCGGCCTCAGGCCGACATTATACGCGGCATTTCTATTCATTCAAGGACCGCATGGTTCTGTAATCGTCTGCCGATCATACAGCTCGAATAGGGATGAGTACGGCGCGGACTGGTTCTCTTGATCTATCTCCTTGAAGAGATATCTCTGCTGAGCAGGGCGGAAACTAGAGCATCGATCGCGCAGGGTCTAGATGGAGGGAGTCAGGGCGCGAGGGATAGAGTAGTGACCGAGCTTGAACCTCCTTTCACCATAGCACAGTTCATCGAGGATAGCGACCGAGCTGTTCTATTGTGCCATGATCAGCAGTTCTATGTATTGGAAGTACTGGTTAACTTTCCGAGGGATCTTGTCTCGCCCTTTGATTCTTCGAGAGAGTTGACGCTGGAAGGGGCTTGCTGTACGATGATCGGGCATCGTAGCCGCAGTGTCCGGCGGTACGACTGTATACACCATAACGGACTTCGCGATCGCATCGCGACCAGGTCCTGTCGGAGTGGATGCCTTTCTGGTTTCTCTCCCCTCGGCTCTCTGATCCCGTCTTAATGCGATCACACTGAAAGGATAGTGCAGTGCACACCTCTGTTCACACGAGTTTTCACACCCTCGGTTTGTCTGAGCCGCTTTTGCGGGATTTGACGGCTGCAGGATTACTGGTGCCCACTCCCATTCAAGCCCAGGCCATTCCTCCAGCTCTTGAGGGCCGAGACGTGATCGGGTGCGCGCAAACCGGTACGGGGAAGACGGCTGCATTTGTGGTCCCCATGATCGAGCGCCTCGCGGTTCTGCCGAAAGGTCATCCGCAGGCATTGATTCTCGCGCCGACGCGGGAATTGGCGCTGCAGATTTTTGGTTCGATCGAGAAGCTCGGTCGAAGCCACAACATTTCTGCCACGGTTATCGTCGGTGGGAGCGATATGCAGGCACAGATTAGAGGATTGCGTCAGCGGCCCGATATTCTGGTTGCCACGCCGGGCCGTTTGCTGGACCATATGTGGAACGGGACGGTCAATATGGCCCCCATTAAAATTTTGGTGCTTGACGAAGCCGATCGAATGCTCGACATGGGCTTTGCTCCACAGATCAATCAGATTCTTGACGCACTCCCGTTGGAGCGGCAGACGCTACTCTTCTCCGCCACCCTTCCGACTGACGTGACCCGCCTGGTTCAGGCGAGCCTGAAGGATGCCGTTCGTGTGATGGTGACGCCACACTCGACGACGGCTGAAGGTGTAACCCAAGCGGTGCATCATACGTCACCCCAGGAGAAGACGAATCTGTTGGTGTCGTTGTTAGGGGTGGAGCGAGGGACCGTTCTCGTATTTGCCAGGACAAAGAGCCGGGTTGATCGACTTGGACAGACTCTTGAACAGGCAGGTCACCGCGTGGCGGTGATCCATGGAGATCGAACGTTGCCTCAGCGCCTCCGTGCGCTCGACGGATTTAAGCGAGGACAGGTCAGAATTCTCGTTGCGACGGATGTTGCCGCCCGCGGGATTGACGTGGCGAATATCGGCCACGTTGTGAATTACGATTTGCCCAACTCGCCGGAGGACTACATTCATCGTATTGGGCGGACAGCCCGAATGAAGATGACTGGGCGAGCCACCAGCTTTGTGACCGTCGAGGATCGTGATCAACTGCGCGCGATTGAAACGTTGTTAGGGCATGCTGTACCGCTGGCAGAGGGAAGCCCCGGGCCCAGTGATCGTTCGCATTCGAGGGTGGCAGAACGTTCGCGAGGTGACCGACAGCGTTGGGCGCGTCCAGGCGACGACCGACTCCAACATCAGCCGGGTCCTGTCGTACCCGAGGGGGTCTAGGATCTTCGGAGCAGAGTCGAGCAATTCTGAAGACGTCAGTGACGTATGATCTGTTGCTTGATATAGACGGTGGGAGAGAATTCCTGGCGGCACGAGGGAAGGACGGGAATGGATCATCGATGGGCTGACGAAATTGGACGTTGGCCCTGAAGCTAGGTACACAGCCGTGGTGCCGCATCAACGTTGGAGAGCTAGCAATTGAGGCGAGTGTACTGGTTTTAATATAAAGATTGTTTGGCAAGAATGCTGAAATCAAATGGTGCGAATGGCTGCATGGTCACCCATGCAGCTACAGACTAGAGTGATGTGATACGCAAGGCAGGGCGCGCCCACACCACTCGTTAATACAGCGGCTCTTGTGGGCCCCACTGGAGACCGGCCAAATCAGGGTCTTCTCCTCCCTCTACGGTGGAGGGGCGATCTGGCTTTTCGGTCTTGCGTTGTTCTCGACGGGCGTCTTTATCTCGCCGTTGGACTTGTTTCGCTTTCTCTCGGTCTCGTTTTGCGATGGTTGTTTTTCCTGCTCGTCCGATGATGCCCTCCTTTGCGTGACGACTCGTCGTGAGCCATCAATCGCCTGCCGTTATGGTCTGGTCCCGTCTATGATGGCGACGGCTCCGTCGCTCCTCGGCGTCTCTTGCTGGTTGAGTCAGGAGGATGATTGGTGGTTTTTGCTTCTCGTTCAGCCGTTCGCGAACGAGTGCCTTGGCCGAACCCACGGCTAGCCATGTTCGACACCTGCTGGCGAATATCCTCCATAGAAGTCGTCAGGCTGGGATCAAGAGGACTTGGAAGGCCGAGTACCTCCCATCTGATCTTTGGTTTTCTTGTTGCCCTCGCGCGGTTCTTTCTTGTTTTGTCGGCTCGCCACCCAGTGGATAGCTTCATAGATGCTCCTTTATAGAACCAGGCATCTCCGGTTTGGACTGATGCTCGATGGAGATGAGGGGATCGGATAGAAATGTTTCAATCACTTCGCCCATTGTTCTGCTAGGTATTCGAGCAGACATTCAATGGAACGTATGAGCAGCTCGTCCTAACTGATCAAGCGCGCTGGGACGATCGAGTGAGATGGGGCTGCGCGAGGCAAAAAGCTGGCTCGTACGAACACGGAGAGTACCATGGGGTATGGCGAGAGTCAAACCTGGTATTTGCTAAAGGCGTGGTCATGGTGGAGCTATTCACTCCGCGCTATGGGCCAATGAGTGGGATTCAGGAATTGATTTTCTGAATAGAGGGCTCGGGAGTACAGTAGCAACAGGGTAAGGACGCTCCATGGAACAACTCTCATATCGATCCTCTGGCTCGAATAAGTTTCGCCGACATTCGCGAGTGCGCATCTCTGCTCCGTTCGCCTGTGCTCTGTCTCGTCGTCAGGTTCGGCGTTGGTTGCGTCGGCCTCCTATAGACTTGGGAGTGGTTTACGATCTTTCGCTATGCGGTGCGCGAGTCAGCACAGAGGCTGAGATCAAGCCTGGAGATGAAATCACATTGAGCCTGCGTCTTCCCAAGCAAATCAAGCCTGCTGAGATTGCCGTGGCCACGGTGCAGTGGACAAAGGATCAATTCTTCGGCCTGGCGTTCACTGAGTTGTCTCCGGCGGCACAGAGCCGTCTCAAGAAGTATGTGGCAGTCGTGTCAACGAGTACCCCATAATTTTCCCTTGTCCCAGGTGCGTGGAAGGTTTGGATGAGAGGTTGGAATGGGGGTTGAGTCAAGACGATACCCGCGGCTTCGCATTCCGGCACCATTCGCCTGTTCGTTTGCACGTATCGGCTTACAGCGATGGGCAGCGGCTGAGCGTGCAGGATTGGGCGTCGTGCTTGATGTATCGTTGAATGGGGCAAAAGTGATGAGCCCCGCCTCCATGAATCAGGGAGATCAGCTCGCGGTTAGTCTGCGATTGCCGGATCAGACTACAACGATGAATGTTGATGCGACGGTGCGATGGGGCAACCGTCATACATTTGGGCTAGAGTTTATCGCCCTTTCCCAACGTGCCGAAACGCGCCTGCAAAAATTTCTCTCCCGTATTCCATTATCACAGACATAAGATCATTTGGTGCGATCATCTTCTTCGTGGCCTCTTCCACTCAAGGAGAGGCTAATGCCGTGGTCTATCTATAATGGCTGCGGATGAATGATCGGAATTTGATCATGCTGAGTCGGCGAGGCATGTATAGTCGGGATGCACAGTAGAGGAAGAGGCTGAGAGGGCTGAGGTTGCTAGGGGAGAAAGTGGGCTGGCTTTTCACGTGTGGTTACTTGATCGCCACTGCTTTCACTTCTTTGAACGTGGTGTGGCCAAGGAGGGTCTTCTGAACCCCGTCTTGCATGAGGGTCGTCATGCCGTCTTCGATGGCGGCGTGAACCATCTCCTCAGTTTTGGCCTTCGACTGAATCATGCGTTTGATGCGGTCCGATCCTAGAAGCAACTCGTGCAGGGCCACGCGTCCCTTAAAGCCAGTGCGATTGCAGGTCTCGCATCCCTTTCCTCGGGCCAGGCGGAAGGTATTGTCCTGCGGGATGCCCAGCTTGTCCCAATTCTCAGGTCCGTATCCCTGGCGAATTTCCTCATACTCAACGGCTGTCCCGACGTATTGTTCCTTGCAGTCCTTGCAGATCCGGCGAGTGAGGCGCTGGGCAAGGACTCCTAACATCGCATCGGCAAAGCTAAAGGAGTCGCAGCCCATATCCAGAAGTCTGGTGACGGTCTCCACCGCGCTGTTGGTGTGGAGTGTGCTCATGACGAGGTGTCCAGTTAATGAGGCTTCAATGCCGATTTCAGCCGTTTCTTTATCTCGCATTTCTCCGACCATAATCACGTCTGGGTCGGCTCGAAGAAATGCGCGCATGGCGTTGGCAAAGGTGAAATCGATTTTGGGTTGAACCTGCACTTGCCGAAGTCCGTACTGCGTGATTTCCACGGGGTCTTCTGCCGTCCAGATCTTGATGGCCGGTGTATTGATGAAACCGAGAACGGAATGGAGCGTCGTGGTTTTACCTGATCCAGTTGGTCCGACGCAGAGAATGATGCCATAGGGTTTTGCCGCGATTTCTTTGATTGCCGCGAGATTTCGGTCTGAAAATCCCATCTTGTCGAGAGGCAAGGGCTCGCTGGCCGCGAGCAGACGCATGACTACGTCTTCATTATATCCAGCAGTCGGAATCGTTGCGACGCGCAACTCGATTTCCTTGCTTTCTGATAGTTTAAATTTGATCTTGCCGTCCTGGGGTTTGCGCCGTTCTGCAATATCGAGGCTGGCCATAATCTTCAGGCGCGACACGATGGCACGGCGATAACTCTGGGGAATCTTCATATATTCGAAACAATCGCCGTCGACCCGGAAACGAACAAGGGTTTCACGTTTCTCCCCATAGGGTTCGACGTGAATATCTGAGGCGCCTTGTCGGTAGGCATCGGCAATGATCTGGTTGGCCAGTCGTACGATGGCGTTGTCGTTTTCGTCGAGCCCGCCACCGGCGTCTTCCGTTGCGGCTTCTTGGGCTTCGCTGACGAGTTCACCGAGAATATCGGAGACGTTTTCATCCAGTTTTCTGGTGCTGCCGGTATCTCCCTGTCCCGTGGCGGAGCTGAGGAATTGCGCAATATCACGGCGGAGGCTGATGGCAAAACGAATGTTGAGGCCTGGAAACGTTCGTTTGATATCCGCCACACGGTCGAGATCGCCCGGGTCGTCCGTCAAAATCTCGATGGCGGTCCTGTCCCGCTTGAGGGGCATCCAATGGTTTTTTCTGAGGTAGTCGACGTTTAGATTTTTCAGGAGCTCGAGATCAACAATCGTTCGATCACTGTACTCGATGTAGGGGCATTTGTGAAATTGCGCGAGCGATTTGCCGATCTCAAGCTTCGGCACCTTGTACTTTTCGATCAAAATGCTCTCGAAATCTGATACGCCTTTCCTGGATTCGGCGATGGCATTGTCTAATTCGTTTTGGGTGATGCGGTTATTCGTGACCAAAAGATCGAACTTGGTCGGATTATTTTTTGAGACCTTGCGAAGATTGAAGAAGGCGATGCCGAGGGCTTTTGCTATTTCCGCGACAGATTCTTCATCTTTTCTGGTAAAGCGGGCGCCGCTTTTCTTGTTGAGAAGTTGGAGCACGCCCATTAAATACTTGTTCTCTGCCACGATCGGATAGGTCAAGACCTGCTTGGTTTTGAACCCGGTTCGCTTATCGTAGGAGGTGTCGTGCAGGAGTGAAGGGTGAACGCCCTGCAGCTCCGCCATATTGTATGCGTCGGCGATATTTACGGGGCGGAGATACTTCGCGCAGAACCCTGGCAGGCTTTGTTCGGTGATGGGGATGCGAATTTCCTCCACGCTATCGATGTGAGGGACTTTCGAGAAAATTTCTTTCTTGTCCGAATCAAACGCATAGATTGTGAGATCTTCGGCGTCGAAGAGACTGAGAATGTCTTTATGCAAGTCGAGGAGAATATGGTCGAGATCGCTGGCGGCATGGATCTGGTCTGCGATGCGTTTGATGTTCTCGGCAAAGGTGACTTTTTGCTGAAGCTCCTGGAGGTTTTGCGGGATGGGATTGGCTTGCATTAGGCAAATTCCTGCATGTCACACAAGGTGGTCATCGCGGATTGAAGTGCATATGCGGGCCTGGTGTTCGCGAGCACAATTGCTCTGCGGTGGAGGTCGAATTCCAGTCTAACTGATCGCGAGTGGAAGGCAAGAAAAAGGCGGTTTCAGTCTGGCGAGGTTCTGAACCTCACAAGATGCGCGACGCTACTGGGGGGACGGTGGGGGCTAGATTGTTTGTGTGCGAGCCAGATGAGCGGCAACTTGAGCGGGAGGCATCTTGAGTTTGACTCCGTCCTTCCGAGTCTTGACCTCCACGACTCCTTCGGCGAGGCCCTTGTCGCCAATAACGACTTGGAACGGGGCTCCCATTAGGTCTGCATCGTTGAACTTCACACCCGCTCGTTCGTCCCGATCATCCCAAAGCACTTCTAGTCCCGCCGCCTGCAGTTCGTCGTAGAGCTGCGCGGTGACGTGAGCCGTTTGGTCCGATTTGGTGAGCGGGAGGAGATGGACATGGAATGGTGCAATGGGGAAGGGCCAAATAATGCCTTTGTCGTCATGGTTCTGTTCGATGGCCGATGCGGCAGTCCGTCCGACTCCGATGCCGTAACATCCCATCACCGCGAGGCATTCCTTGCCTTGCGCATCCAGGAATGAGGCCTTCATGAGTTCACTGTATTTGGTGCCGAGCATAAAGACGTGCCCGACTTCAATGCCCCGCGTCGCTTTCAACGTCCCATCTTTTCTCGGTGATGGGTCTCCTGCGCAGGCACTGCGAAGATCGGCAAACTGCTCGACGTGAAAGTCACGCTCCCAATTCGCATC
>JBDSKU010000091.1:0-17364 GCA_039916745.1 Nitrospiraceae bacterium | reverse complement strand
TACGGACATCGCGCCGTTCGAAAATCGCACGATACACCGCGTCCCGCTCGACGTCTGAAAATCGGCCATCCCCAGACATCGCTCGTTGCAGTCCTTCATGTCGCCCGCGCGCGGTGAGTCGTGGATTGGGCTCCCAACTCGCCGGCGGCGACTTTCCCCAAACAGATGGAGCACAGACAGTCTTTGTACCGCGCGGAGATCCAGTCCATCTGCTGCTGCGTAATCCCGAGGGTCCCGCACCAGCATTGATAGCCCCGGCACTCGAACGTATCGTGGCAATGTTCGCACGTCTTCGTCACCGGCCCTCTCAAAACTCCACCCCCGCCTGCGCCTTGACGCCTTTGCGAAACGGATGTTTCACCTGTTTCATCTCCGTGACGAGATCGGCTTCCTCGATCAAGGCCTCCTTGGCCCCGCGACCGGTGATCACCACATGCTGCATCAGCGGCCGTGATCGCAACCCCGACAGCACCTCATCCAGGGAAACGTACTCATGCTGCAACGCGATATTGAATTCATCCAGAATGACCATTGCATAGGAGGGGTCGCGCAAAAATCCGCAGACCACAGTCCAGGCCTCTCGGGCAAACTTCGTGTCCCGCTCTCGGTCTTGCGTTTCCCACGTGTACCCTTCCCCCATGCGGAGAAAGGTCACGCGATCCCCAAACGACTTGAGAGCTCGCTCCTCCGCCGTATCGATCGCCCCCTTGATAAATTGCACCACGGCCACCTTCATGCCATGGCCGAGACATCGTAGGGCCATACCCAGCGCTGCCGTAGTCTTCCCCTTGCCTGCGCCCGTATAGACAATCAGCAAGCCTCTCTCTTCTTGTGCCGCCTCAATGCGCCGATCCACCGACGCCTTCAACCGTTCCATCTTTGCTTTGTGTTCGTCCTGCTCCGTCATCTCATACCTCCGGAACTCACAGATGGATACATCCCAGCTCGGTGCGCCGAAACGCGCCTGCGCTTCCACTCAATACTGCAACCTACGCGCGCCTCCATGGAGGAGCAGAGTCGTCTCCTGCTTTCCCACATGATGAAGAACCTACGAAATCAATAATCGTTCAGCTGCCGCAACTTCTGCCACATAATATAATCAGTTCCGCGTACGCCTGTGCGCAACCACCTGGACTCAGATCAATCCTTTCCTCGGGTGGTCACGCGCCACCAAGTGGCGGCGGTTTCAGCGATGACCGGCCGACAAGAACCATGATCCCCAAATACACACCAGACAGGCTAAATAGCAGGCCTGCGACGCAGAAAGCCAGGAGCAAAACCTTTCGCTGCCCGTCGTGTTCCAACAAATATGGAATATCCCAACTATGCAGGCCATGAAACAGCCATCGATACACCCTCCGGCTGTGGTCCATCAGCTCTATCAACTGGCCTGTCTTCATGTCGATGTGAAGCCATGTCTGTGCCGGATCGTCCACAACAACCCGCACACCGGGAAGCAGACGAGGATTGTGAGCCGTGCCGTAGTAATAGGTATCACCGTGGATAATTTCACTCCGCTCAATGTTTCGAGCCGGGAACACCGCGCGCGCGGCTTGTGTCAGATCCTGGAAACTGAATTCTTGTAACGGCGCTTGCATCGTGGCCGCACTCACCACAACTTGATGCGTAGGGTCTGGACGGAACACATAGTAGCTCACTCCCCCCACCTTGGTGAACAGAATCTCTTTGACGGCATCACCGAGCTGGGCCTGGCGCAGGGCGTCTCGCAACGGAACGGCAATATCCTGAGGCATCAACGTTCCACCCATGAAGCGTTGACGCTGGTCCACCGTTGGCTCGGGGATCGAGAACCATCTCCCATGATCCATCGAGAGCATGCCGCTCAAGAGCCACGTGCAGACCACGGTTCCGATGGCAACTCCAAAAAGGTGATGCCATCGCTTGATCCCCGAAAATGGGCTGCTGTGGCCGTGCCTTCTCCAGCAATGAAGATGCTGAATACCCAGCGCAAGCCCGGTGGCGGCGGTGACCACACCAGCCGCAGCCAGCCACCAGACCGTCTGATCCCACACAGACCAATGCCGACGTAGTACCGGCACATAGAGCCAATGAATGACAGCACCAACCATATTCCACCTTCGCTCGAACACAGTGGTATCCATCACCACTTCCCCGGTTTTTGAAGAGACGTACACCTCACGCCCATCCATATCATGTAATTGAACGTTCCACAGAGGACGATAGGGATCGAAGTGCTGTTGGACCGTCCATTGATCGTCGTACAGCGCCTTAACCCCGACCTCGCCTTCGACTCGCACACCCTGTTGTGCGATACGTAAGGCATCGCTGTGTGCGATCCCAGACATGGGCTCTCCGCGATCCGCCCACAAGCTCTTCAGCGTGCCGTCCAGAAAATGAATGACATAGACCGGACGCCCGGCAGCCATCAGCAGACGCACCCGCTCAACCCCTTGAGTTAACTCAACCTGATTCAAAACCGATTCAAGCGGCACACAGCAGTGCTCCCACTGGAGAGGCTCGAGCCATTGGAATCGCTCCGCCTCGGTCAGGCTCGGATAGGGCACAAAGAGCAGCACCGCGCCCGATCCGAACCAGAACATGACAAACAGACCGATCCCCACTCCCAGCACACGGTGGATTCCCGTCAGTCCGGCACTCACCCAACACATCTCTGTACCCCCATCAGAATCGCGCCATCATGCTTAATTCAACCGTCCGTGGCGACCCGATGATGACTTCGCTGGGATAGAAATTGTCGCCCCAGCTCGCATACGTTTTATCGAACAAGTTACGCCCGCGCAGCGTGAACCACAGATTCTTGTAAGGCACCGTCAGCCAGGCATCCGCCGTCATATACGCATGCATCCGTATGGCATTCGCGGCGTCGTTGTATCGATCTCCCACATAGCGCAGGGCCGCGCCGAGATCGACCGGCACCGCCGTTGGAAGCCGATAGATGGACCAGAGATTGCCCATGGCCTGCGGCACATTGAACGGACGATTGCCAGTCCGAGAGACCAGACTGCCTCCTGAGAGTTCGGCAAAGTCGTCAAATTTGGCGGACAGAAAGGTCAGATTCCCCTGCACCCGCCACGCCTGGGTCAGACGAACCCCGAGGGCCAACTCGACACCTTTAGACGACTGCCGACCCACGTTGACCGCCTCCGTCAGCGAAGTTTGCGTCAGGATGTTTTTCCGAAAGATATCAAAGTATGCGACCGTCCATTCAGCCCGTTTACTCCAGAAGTCCCCTTTGGCTCCCACCTCCCACTGCGCCCCGGTCGCGAGTGTAAAACTTTCCTGGCGTGTCACGAGAAAAATATTGCTGGCAGCCGGATCAGCTGCCGTCGCGTACTGTCCATAGAGCGTGATCTGCGGCAGCACGTCATAGACAAGGCCTGCGCGCCAGGTGGTGGGATTGAAGTTCCGCGAGAAACTGCTCGTCGTATCGAGGACGCCGGCCGTGTCGAACAGCTCCCGGGTCAAATCGATACGATCATGTCGAAACCCGGCAATCAGCTTGAGCTGATCGGTCAGGCTCAGCTGATCCTCGGCAAACACCGCGGTCGTGGTGACCATTGCCTTCTGCGTCGCCGCCGTCATCGGCCCGAACAGTCCGGCGACGGGAGCAAAGGGATCCACGCTCCCACCCGCCCCACTAAAGAAACTCGGACGCGTGAAATTGAGATGACTGAAGTCCAAGCCCGTCACAAAACGATTCTTCAACGACGCGACGGGCTGGTTGACCTGAAACTCGAGTCGGTCGCCGATGATAGTCTGATTATGCGCCACATAGAATCGATCACGATCAATGAGCTGCGTCCCGGTGTTGAATGTATAGGTTTCAGCATTTTGCCAGTGCCGTTTCGCCGTGTAGTAATAGGCTTGGTTACGCACTTCGATCAGATCGGTTGGCTTCCAAGTCGTTTTGAGCTTCGTCCAGGTTGTCAGCGCACTCATGTCACTGTCCTGCGTGTTGTAATTTTGCCGTAGCATCCGCCTATCGACGGTGCGTCCATCGAGCGTGCTTACGACCCCGTTCACTCCCTGAGTAGCAAAAGACGAGGGCACCAGCGGCGTGCCAAAGTAGGGCTTGCTGCGATCGAACCCGAGATCGAAGGACACTTCAAAGCTGAGACGAGACGTCGCGTCGTAGAGGAGGGCGCTGGTCCCATTCCAATAGGTATAGGGCGCCCGCTGTACACCCAGGAAGTTGTCGGAATTCTGATAACTCAGGTCCACCCGATAATGCAGCTTGTCGGTCCCGAGCGTCCCTCCGCTGCCCACGCCGGCCCTGGTCGTATTGAAGTTGCCATAGGAGAGAAACGTCTCCGTTCCTTGTACCTCACGGACGGGTCGCTTGGTCACAAAATTGATCGCGCCGGCAATCGCCCCTTCCCCATAGAGCACCGACGCAGGCCCCTTCAGGATCTCGATGCGATCCAGATTCCAGGTGTCACGCGGACGAGAGGTCATATTGGCCGGGCCGGTCATCAGCCCGTCGTTCAGCAATCGAATCTGATTATTCGTAAAGCCCCGCATGGAAAAGTTCGCGGGGTCGCCTGGTGCGTCACCGACCGTCACCCCCGTCGCACCTTCGATCGCTTCGGAGATCGACCGAAACCCGCGCTCCTGAATGGTCTGTTGACCAATCACCTCAATACTGGCGGGAATCTCACGCAGTGTCAGACCCAAGCGGCTCGACGTCGTACTTGGACTATCAAGATTGAGCGTCCCAGTTCCCTGGCGCCCGACTGGCTGTCCGATCACCGTCACTTCCTGCACTTCCACGGGATCCCCTTCACCCTCCTTGGCAAAGAGATTGACTGGCATGAGACACAACACAATTCCTAAGACCATGACACGACTGAGAAGCATAGTGCTCTTCCTTTGATCACGAAAGGGGTTTCTGGAGTCTTCATGTACCCAGGTCTCCTGACTCTCGGCTCGTCCTACTCTCTGCGCCTTCCCATCCCAGCGGACAGTGGCTATTGCAGATTTCGTCCCCGATCACAGTTGCGGACCAGTGGCGGCTTCTACCGCGCTTCCCTTGGGGTACATGGCTGCGACACTACGAAATTAGATCATCCTCCGATAGCCGTTCTCCTTTCTGTTACGCGACACGGCATTTGGCTTTCACCAATGCGCTCATGAACGCCAGCAATACCGCGCCAAGCACCATGATCGTAAGGCCCAGATCGCTGATCGGCAACGCAAACGATGTGGGCTGGAGCAGTTTAATAATTCCGATCACGTAGGCCAAGCCCACGACGGTCAGCGTCATCATGCGGTTGCCCTGAATAGCCATCGTGGTGGCAGCCAGATACATCCGCCTCACGACGAGTCCGTTGATCGAATCTGTAACCACCATCCCCAGGCTGAAGGCCACCCCGATCAATAACGCGCCGAATAGGCCATAGCCCATCGTGCCGGCCAAGGCCCAGGCCGACATCTGACTGGCCGTCTCGAACCCGAGCCCGAACAAGGCGCCGATCGGCACGGCGCTCATCGGATGCGTGATGTTGAGCAACTGTCTGGGCAAGAAATGGCCGATGATGCCATGGCTCGGCGCCATGGCTCCACCCGGCAACGTGACCAGCCGCGCGAGGTTCAAGGTCCCGATGGCGAACAGGAGGAAGGCCGACAACAGCCCGCTGACTTGCAGCACAGAACTGCTGAACGATTGCAGATACTCTGCCGCCAGTGCGATCAATGCCGCAATCAACAGAACTGAGAGCGCGTGACCGAATGCGAACCACGTTCCCACCCACCGGCTCATTCTCGGATGCCGATCAACCGACGCCCTCGTCATCCCATCGATGGCGGTGAGATGGTCCGGATCAGCACCATGGCTCAGCCCCAATGCGAAGGCGAGACCCAATAAAGGCCAGAGACTGCCGTCAGCTGGATTCATAGTCACTCTTGTGGATCGTGGCTCTCAAACCGAAAATAATGACGCATCGTTCACCTTGGAGAAACCGAGCAGAGGCCGGTGAGACGCCAGAGCAGCTCGCAGTCGATGTGCTCACGAACCACTGCTTCCAGCCGGTCATACTCCGCCTGCTTCGAGGGGATGCGCTGGATCCTGGTGCATGCGGGGAGCCCTTTGCGCGCACGCAGGAAAGAAAGGGTCCGCGCCCTGATCACCTCATTCTCGAACAGGCCATGCAACATGGTGCCCACCACCATACCGTTGCCGCTGATGGCTCCGTCGCTGCACACCTCCATGCGCCCATTCCGCGACCGAATCTCGAAGGGGCTCGCCTGCCGGTTATTTGGTTCCACCATCCCCATATGGATTTCGTACCCTCTGACTTCCTCTTCGACAGCCGCGCCATCGGTAAGGAACGACGGGCGCAACACGCGGGCTAGAACCTGTGCCGTGACTTTCTCCCGCTCGAAGTGCGTCCGTAGGGGAAGGATTCCCAACCCACGCACCTGGGTTTCAGTCGATTCCACCCCGTGAGGATCGTCGATGACCTCGCCGAGCATTTGGCACCCGCCGCAAATGCCTAACACTGGCTTGCCCTCGCGAACGCGCGCCTCGATCGCGCCGGCGATGCCGCTTGCGAGGAGCCACGCGAGACCAGCCACCGTGTTCTTCGAACCAGGCAGGATCACCAGATCGGCACCCTGTACCTCCTCCGGCTGCTCGACGAATCGCACGACGACCCCCGCCTCATGCTCCAGCGCCTCGACATCGTCGTAGTTGGAAATGCACGGCAATCGCACCACCACGATGTCGAGCTCCTGTTGTGACGGTCTGCGGCGAGACATCCGCGCTTCGAGCGACACGGAATCCTCGTCTGCAATGCGAAGGTCCGGGATGTAGGGCACGACGCCCAGCACGGGCTTGCCGGTGCGTTCGATGAGGAAATTGAGCCCCGGCTTGAGCAGCGCAAGATCCCCGCGAAATTTATTCACGACGAAGGCCGCGATCCTGGCCCGCTCGTCCGGCTCCAGCAGTTCCATCGTCCCGACAAAGGAGGCGAAGACGCCGCCCCGGTCGATGTCCCCCACGAGGAGCACCGGGGCGTCCGCCAGCTTGGCCACATGCATATTGACGATGTCGCGGTCCTTCAGGTTGATCTCAGCCGGACTCCCTGCCCCCTCGATCACCACGAGGTCATAGTCTGACCTGAGTCTCGTGAGCGATTCCTCAATCACCGGCATGAGGCGAGGCTTATATTCGTGATACTCCGTCGCCGTCATGCTGCCGATCGGCTTGCCGAGCACCACGACCTGGCTTCTCCGGTCGCCTTCCGGCTTGAGCAGGATCGGATTCATGTCCACGGAGGAAAGAATGCCGGAAGCCTCCGCCTGGACCGCTTGCGCCCGCCCGATCTCCAGGCCCTCCGCTGTGACGGCTGAGTTGAGCGACATGTTCTGCGACTTGAATGGAGCGACGCGCAGTCCTTCGCGGCGGAAAAATCGGCAGAGAGCCGTGACCAGGAGACTCTTCCCGGCAGAAGAGGCAGTCCCCTGAACCATGATCGTGGGGGCCAGTCCGCTCACCGGACCCTCCTTGCATGGACCGAGCAGGCCTGCACGAAACCCTGAGCCAGGAGAGGGTTCGAGGCCCAATGGGCATGCACATAGGAGGCCAGCGTGTTGCCTTGGCGATAACCCTCTTGAAAGACCTCGCCTCCTCGGCGGCGGCGCACATTGTAGGTGCACTCGACCGACGCCGGAAGACGAAAGTCCGAATAGCGAAATTGATGGCCGCGGAATTTCAGGCCTGACGGACCGAGCATCGTCTCGCTCTTCATGTCCACTTCGACATATCCGAGCGCCTGCAGACGATCCTTCATTTCCGCTTCGCCTGGAATGAGCCCCACCATGGGATGCAGAACCCCATCGAGCGTCCTGATGCCGTTGGACAAATACATGAGGCCGCCGCATTCGCCATAAATGGGTCCTTGAGCTTCGGCAAAGGACCGCACATCGTTGCGCATCGAAAGATTCCTGGACAGTTCCTCCGCATGGACCTCCGGGTAGCCGCCCCCAAAATACAGACCGTCCACGTCCGGCACATGCGCATCGTGAATGGGGGAGAACCGCACGAGTTCTGCTCCGAGCCTCTCAAGACGGCGGAGGTTATCGTCATAATAAAAATGAAACGCCTCATCGAAAGCGAGACCGATTCGACACCGTGCCCCCTCCCCGACGATCCGTTCCATCGCCGGAGTTTCCGGAAGAGCCGGCGCGTCGCGCGCCAGCGCCACAATCGCATCGACATCGCACCACTCGCTCACCCGATCGCCCCAGGACACGAACACAGCCTCCGGGACCGTCGCCCGGTCGGCGCTATGCAGGCCCAGATGCCGGTCCGCAAAGGCCAAGGCTGCTTCCTTGGGCAACCCGCCCAAAACGGGAGGAACGCCTCCCGTCGCCTTGCGGAGCAAATCCAAATGCCCGCGGCTGCCAAGCCTGTTACAGATGAGGCCAGCAATCTGAAGATCTGGATCGAAAGTCGAAAACCCTTTGGCCAGCGCCGCAATGCTGCGAGCCATGCCCCCCGCATCGCAGACCAGCAGCACCGGTGCCTGGAGCCACTTGGCGATCTCGGCGGTCGAGCCTTCATCGCTCGTCGGTGACGCCCCATCGAACAGACCCATCACCCCCTCGAGCAAGGCGATGTCGGCCCCTTGCGAGGCATGAGTGAAGGTTGAGAGGACAGCCTCGCGCCCCATCATCCATCCGTCGAGATTGTGGCAGGGAGCCGCGGCCGCACGAACGTGATAGGTCGGATCGAGATAATCCGGGCCGCACTTGAAGACGGCTACCTTCAGTCCCCTCGTGCGCAGAGCCCGGACGAGCCCAACCATGACCGTCGTCTTGCCGACGTTGCTGGAGATGCCGGCGATGACGAGTCGTGGAATCGTCACGAGTCGATCTCCGTGGGCGCCGGCGTGGCTTTCGCTCCGTCGATCCGGCTCGTTTCCAGCGCACGGAGCAGATCCGGCCTGGGCCGCTCGTCCCACTTGTCATGAAACACCACCTCATGGAGCGGCAGCCGCGGCAGCCAGCCGTTACTCTCAAAAATAGGCCGTTCAGGAAAACTCTCCACGAAACCAACACAGAGATAGGCAACAGGAATAATCCGCTCCGGAATCCCCAGAATCGTCCGGAGGACTGCCGGCTCCAGGATACTCACCCAGCCGACTCCGACCCCTTCCGCCCGCGCGGCCAGCCAGAGATTTTGAATCGCACAACAGGTGCTATAGACGGCCGTTTCCGGAATCGTGTTCCGCCCGATCACCGCCGGCCCGAAGCGCTCCTGGTCGCACGTCACGCATAGGTTGATGGGCGCATCAAGGATCCCTTCCAGCTTGAAGGAGAGATACTTCTCGCGGCGCTCCTGGTCGAACGTTTCCGCTGCCCGCAGCCGTTCGACCTCGACATGGGCGCACACCTTGGCGCGGGTCTCGCGATTCTCCACCACGAGAAAATTCCAGGGCTGCGAGAGCCCGACCGAGCCAGCCTGATGCGCGGCCATGAGGATACGAGCCAGGGTTTCGTCCGGAATAGGATCAGGGAGAAACGCGCGCATGTCGCGGCGGCGCGTGATCGTCTCATAGAGGCCGCGGCGCCAGGCTTCAGGAAAGGCATGATCCGTCATAGTTTCCCCACCATCGACACCACAAGAGAGACCAGCGATGCCACGCTGTCTTCCTCCGCCCGAACCACCGACTGCGCCCCGCAACGGCGCGCCGCTTCCTCGGTCTGCGGCCCTATCGCCGCCATCGGCCGGCCCAACAAGACCTTACCGAAGTCGCACGAAAGCACGGTCCGGGCCGCCGAGGAACTTGGCAGCACCACGAGGTCGATCGGCGGCAAGGGGAGACTCGGCATCCGGTGAACATAACGATAGGCAGCCACCGCTTCGACTTCTGCACCGATCTTCGTGAGTGCGTCGCGTAAGTTCGGACGGCCGTCCTCCGACGTCACAAGGAGAAATCGCCCCTTCTGAAAAAGAACCGACTGCTCACCCACCGCCTCCTGACAAGCCCCACGCAGAGCAACGGCGGATGCGATGCCATGCCGTGACAGGGCCTGCGCCGCCGCGGCTCCGATTGCAATGACCGGCACGTCGAAGGTGGGAACATGGGACAAGACCGCATCGACACCGGCCGCGCAGCCGAAGACGATGCCGCGGAATTCATGAAGGCGTGCAAGGGCCTTATCGATGGGGGACCCTCCGCTCAACGAGACCGCTTCGACCTCGGGAATTTCCAGCACCTCTGCTCCGAGCGAACGGAGTTCCGCTGCCATCGCAGAGAGGCCGGGGCGAGCGCGAGCGACGAGCAGGCAACGTCCCGCCAACGGGCGGCGCTCGAACCAGGCAATCCGTTCGCGCAATCGAACGACGTCGCCGACGATGACGAGGGCAGGAATGGCAAGGTCGACATGTTGTATTTTCTCTGGAAGGGTCGCCAATGTCCCAACAATGACATGTTGTTCTGGAGTGGTGGCGGAGGCGATATAGGCAGCGGGAGTCTCAGATGAGCGGCCTGCCTGAATCAATCGCTGAAGATTCGCCGAAAGTTTTCTGGCCGCCATGAACAACACTAGGGTGCCCTTGCCGCTGGCGGCCTTAGACCAATCGGTGAGGCTCCGGCTCCCCTCGACATCGTGGCCGCTCAAGAAGGTCACGTCGGAGGAATGCATTCGATGAGTCAGAGGAATGCCCGCATAGGCAGCGGCGCCAAGAGCCGAAGAAATGCCTGGAACGATCGTGCAGGGAATGCCTGCTTCCGCCAGCTCCTCCGCCTCCTCCCCGCCCCGCCCGAAGATCAGCGGATCTCCCGCCTTCAACCTCACGACGGTCCTGCCTGCCTTCACGCGAGCCAGCACTTCCGGATGCAATCGATAGCCTATCACTCCCTCACCATGACGCCGGCCTACTGATAGTAGCTCAGCCTCAGGCCTGACGAGCGAAAGAATGGCCTTTGAGACCAGCTCGTCATAGGCCACGACATCCGCAGCACGCAGCAATTCCAGCGCACGAACCGTGAGCAGACCCGGATCGCCCGGTCCTGCCCCGACCAGATAGACCATGCCTGTTCGAGTCTCTGGCTCAGTCGGCACGAATCTCTCCTTGCTTCTTTGTTGCAGACTCGCCCTTCCGGAACCGATGGGTAAACTCCGGATCGTACAACTTCGAATTGGCAAACTCGGTCGCCGTGAGGACCCGCCCCACCAACACCATCGAGGTCGAGTTGAGCTTGGCCGCCTTGGCCTTGTCGGCGATGTCCGACAGGGTCCCGGTCACGATCACCTGATCGGGCCAGGACGCTTTATGAACGATAGCGACAGGACAATCGGCACCGTACGAGGGAGTCAGGGACCGCACGACATCCTTGAGAAGCGTGATGCTGAGAAACAGGGCCAACGTCGCTTGATGCTTCGCCAGGTCTTCCAGCTTTTCACCCTCAGGCATCGAGGTCCGCCCCTCCGCCCTGGTCAGGATCACCGTCTGAGACAATTCTGGAAGGGTGAGTTCACGGCCCAATGCCGCCGCGGCCGCCGTGAAGGAAGAGACGCCGGGAATAATCTCATACGCAATGCCCAGCTCCGTCAGCCGGCGCATCTGCTCGGCCGTGGACCCGAAGATCATCGGATCTCCCGTATGGACCCGCGCCACATCATGGTCCGCATCGCGGGCTGCCACGATCACCTCGACGATCTGTTCGAGCGTCATCCCCGATGAATCCATCACCTTGGCATCCGTCCTGGCATGGGCGATGACTTCTTTAGGGACCAGCGATCCTGTGTAGAGCACGACGGGACAGGAGGCGATCAACTCAGCTCCGCGAAGCGTGAGGAGTTTTGGATCGCCCGGACCGGCTCCAATAATATAGACACGCATCTATGACTCCTTTACGTACACTTCAACACGGTCTCCCGCACAATCTGCCAAATCTCTGCTGGGATCTCTCCCAGCCATCGCGCGTCGATATTGCCAACCGGCGCTATACGATTCTCCTGCTTGGGATCGATCACCAAACGCCAGAGGCGATCGCTCACCGATCCATTCCGCTGGATCACGAACCGATCGACTAGCAATCTAGCTAAGGCTTCTCCCTCGACGTTCATGGTCAGGTACGGTTGTGGAACCTGAACCGGACGAAGGGGCGGGAGCCTGATAAAGGGCCGTTCCATCGCATCGATCACGCTAGGAGGCTCGAACCCCACCGCAGCAAAATCACAGGGCTCCTTGGGATTGCCCACCAGGAAGAACTGTCCTTCCGTCTCGGCCAGAATGGCTCCGGCTAAACGTCCGACCAGCGCCATCAGTCCGCCTCCGAAACAGGAGGCACGACGAGCGAGAACCCAGGCCTCTGACCGGGAAGAACGGCCCCATCGAAACTGTACTTGTTGGTATAGCCGCGCGGCGTGACCATATAGCCCTCGAACATGAAGGTGTTGCTCGACCCAATGATGACGGTGGTCAACATCCCAATCTCATAATCCAAAAAGTTATCCAGATCGGTCAGAATTACCTGTTCCATATCGCGATAGGCGCTCTTCACAAGGGCCACCGGCGTCTTCCCTTCGCGATGACGATGGATAATCGCTTGGGCATCCACAATCTGCCTCGTGCGCCGGCCGCTGGCAGGATTGTATAAACCGATCACGAAATCCGCGCTGGCAGCCGCTTCGATCCTTCG
The DNA here is from genome assembly GCA_039916745.1 of Nitrospiraceae bacterium. GTDB lineage: Bacteria > Nitrospirota > Nitrospiria > Nitrospirales > Nitrospiraceae > Palsa-1315. Next base: position 4,708 of record JBDSKU010000091.1, on the reverse strand, counting down.
CTCGATCACCGACCAGGGGGTCAGCAGATCCGACAGCGAGATCGAGCAGGAATCGTGGACCAACGGCGCTCCGACCAGGGAAGCGCACGAGTTGAGCGCGGTCATCCCTGGAATGAGCCGAAGCTCCGGCGAGTCGCCCCTCTTCCAGCCCATCTCTTTCAACACCTGAAAGACCAGGCCTGCCATGCCGTAGACGCCCGCATCGCCGGAAGAGATCAACGAGACCGTCGCGCCATCTCTCGCCCGTTCAATGGCGGCACGAGCACGGCCGATCTCTTCCGTCATCCCGGTCTTGATGATCTCTTTTCCTTCGAGCAGATGGCGAACCAGTTTGATATAGGTGCTGTAGCCGACGACGAGCTGAGACTCGGCAATCGCCTTCAAGGCTGCCGGAGTCGCATGGTCCTGCGCGCCAGGCCCAATGCCCACGACATAGAGAATTCCTTTTGCATCACTCATAGGCTGCCCACCTCCATCTGCCGTTTCACGAAGGCCCGCCGCGCCACGGCCAAGGTCATTGATCGTCCCGCTCCCGGCTCCGTATAAATTTGCTTGGGCACGAGAAGCTCTTCCGCCCCTGCTGCGAGCAGCGCGGCCGGCTCCGAAACCCCGCGCGAACCGACATGCTGCTTCACCTTCTCCGATGGATTCTGGATGCCTGGCACCACGTCCAATTGTTCCGGCGGATAGGTGCGCAACGGCCAGCCATATTTCTCGCTCAGGGCCAGCAATGCCGGCTCATCCTTCTTCACGTCGATGGTCGCCAGCTCTTTGACAGATTTTGGTGATAGGCCCTGCTGAGCCAAGAGGGCCAGGACTCCCCGCTCCACCAGATCGGGAGCCGTGCCTCTATCGCAGCCGATCCCCAGCACGAGACTCTTCGGACGATAGATGACGGCATTCTTCCAATGGGCAGGATGGGACAAGCCAATCTCGCGATCCGTCGCGATCAAGAGAATTTCAAACGCCTCCGGGTCCACTCCCTCCAGCGAGGTGGCGTAACGGACCCCTTCCGGCAAGGGCTTCTCGGCAGGCCACCAGTCTGGCTCTCCTGTCTCCTGGACAAAGAGCACGTCGGTCGCATTCACCACTGCGGCGCAGCCCCTCGTCACATTGCGGTCCGCATCGTCGAGCGTCCACCCCAGGTCGCGGCCCAAAATATCCACCGTCAAGGTGCCGATCGCATCGGACGCGGTCGTCACGACCGACTGCGCGCCCAAGGCGGTCGCGACCCGTTCGGTAAATATGTTGCCGCGGCCGACATGACCCGACAGGACACAGATCGAGAACCGGGCTGCGTCGTCGATGCAGACCACCGCCGGATCGACCTTCTTGTTCTTCAAGAGCGGCGCGATCATCCGCACTACCGCCCCGACACTGATAATGAAAATGTGGCAATCGTACGAGGGAAAGGTCTCGATCAGCGTAGGCCCCATCGGCAACGGCAGGCGAAGCGCGCCGGCTGGCGTCGAGGCGATCAGCTTCTCCGACACAAAGAGATCTGCGCCAGACAATTGAGGCAGCAAGCGGGAGGCAATCGCGATCCCATGCTTCGTAATGGCATAGACCGCAAATGGTTTGAGTTCGACGATCATGCCCCTGTCTCTCTTGTGGCCAATCTCGGTGTCGCAGGCACCAGGCCTGCCAACAACCCGCTGCGCTCCTTGCGCGACACGATGATCATCGCGAAACAATCGCCCCGCTCGGTCTGGATCGTGCGGATATCCCGGACGATCCGTTGTTCTGCCATCGTGGCCTTTGACACATAGACCGCCCGATCGACGAGCCCCTGCCGCTCCAGCGCTTCGACCACCTTGGGAATCTCTGTGCCCATCTTCATCAAGACGACGGTGTCGAACATCTCCAGCACCTGACTCAAATCCTCGACCCCGTAACTCGCGGGCAGAATGGCGATCCGCTCCTGCCCGTCTGCTAAGGGAATGCCGGTCACGGAGGGCACAGCCACGATCGAGGACACACCTGGGACGACTTCGATACGGATACCGGGCCAGCGCAGCGGAGCTTCCCGGCGCAGATAGATAAAGGTGCTAAAGAGCGAGGGATCGCCCTCCGTCGCGAAGGCGACCGACAGGCCTTTCTCCAGACGCTCCCCGATGGCAGTGAAGGCCGCATCCCAGGCAGGCCGCAACCGCTCCGGGTCCTTGTTCATCGGGAACGTCAGAAAAATCCGTTCCTGTCCCGGAATCTCGCCCAAGGTCGGCTTGAGGATCTTCCAAGCCATCGACTCCCCGTAATCGGAGCTGCGAGGCAGCGCGAGGACCTGCGCCTGTTTCAACACATTGAGCGCGCGCAACGTAATCAGATCTGGCGCGCCGGGACCGACCCCGACTCCATATAATGTTCCGTAGTTCATGAGACCGCTCCTGTCTGGCTGGGCTTCTCGACTGCAAAAATTTGAATGGGGTTCAAGGATTCATAACGAAGATAGTGGGCCAAGGGTTCGGCTCTCGACACTTGCAGCAAGGTCACCTCCGGCACCAACCCTCGCTTCCGCAGGGTCTGATAGGTCTCCGCCACATTCTCCAACGTAATCGCGTTCACGACCAGACGTCCGCCCGGTTGGAGACGGTTCATGACGACATCGATGATCTCTTCCATGCTCCCCTTGCTGCCTCCGATGAAGACCGCATCCGGCGCCTCCAGATCGGTCAGCGCCTCCGGCGCTCGGCCTGCGATGACTCGCACATTGTCTACCGCATGGGCCACTAGATTTTCGCGACAGATCTCGACGCCTTCCGGATCGACCTCGATTGCGTAGACCAACCCTTTCGGCGCGAGCAAGGCTGCCTCGATCGATACGGACCCGGAACCAGCCCCGATATCCCAGACCACACTGTCCGGCCTGATCCCCATCGCAGCCAACGACAACAATCGCACTTCACGCTTCGTGATGAGGCCCTTTTTCGGCATCCGCTTCGCGAACTGATCCTCATGAAGAAAAGGGATGGTACAGGGAGCGCGCCAGGAGGGATCGGAGCGAACGAGCAACAAGACGTTGAGCGGCCCGATATCCTGGCAGGCGGCCAGAGCCGCTACGTCGAATCGCCGGACCCTCTCATCCGGGCCGCCAAGATTCTCACAGACCCAGGCCTCCCAGGCCGTCTCTCCATGTTCGACCATACGCTGAGCCAAGAACTGCGGCGAATTCTTTTCATCGGTGAAGATCGCCACCTTGGCATGGCCCTTGAGCCTCGTAAGAAATCCCTCGGACGAGCGGCCATGCAGAGACACACATGCTGCGTCGTCCCACTTCAGCCCGGCGCGGGCAAAGGCCCATTGCATCGAACTGGGCTGAGGCAGCACCTCAACATGTTCAGCGCCCAGCCGTTTGATCACCAGACTGCCGATACCGAAGAACAATGGATCGCCGGACGCCACGACACAGACATTCTGCTCCTCTGCCAATTCCGCCACCCGGTCGAGCACTGTAGCCACGCCGCCCTTGAGCACGATCTTCTCGCCCTGAAACTGCGGGAAGAATTCAAGATGGCGCTCGCCACCCACGAGCACCCCCGCCTTCATCACCGCATTCACGGCGCGGCTCGTCAGGCTCGCACAGCCGTCGTCCCCGATCCCGATCAAGGTAATGGCGCGTCTTGGATTCATGCAGGAATCTTTGCCGAGAGGAGCAACAGAGCATGGATGATCGCGACGGCGATGGGACTGCCCCCCTTACGGCCGCGGGCTACAATATTGGGAATCGAGAGTTCCAGCGTGACTTCCTTCGACTCAGCCGCCGACACAAACCCGACCGGCACCCCGATGATAAGAGCCGGCTTCGCTCCCTCCTCGCGAATCAAGCGGGCCAACTCCAATAAGGCAGTCGGGGCATTGCCGATCGCCACCACCGCTCCATCAAGCAGGTTGAGGCGATGCGCCTTTTTCATGGCCTCGATCGCACGAGTCGAGTTATTGGCCTTGGCCGTCGCGATCACATCCTCGTCCGAAATAAACGAATAGACCTTGCAGCCATAGGAGGAGAGCCGCTCCTCGTTCAGGCCAGCGGAAATCATCTTCACATCGACTAAGAGGGGACAGCCTCCTTGAAGGGCCGCCACCCCGCCGCGAACCGCATCGGGATGGAATCGCATCAGGGTCTTAAACTCAAAGTCCGCCGTGGCATGGATCACCCGGCGCACGACCTGCCATTCGTCCGGCCCAAAATCGTGCAGACCCGCCTCCTGGTCGATGACGGCGAAACTCCCCTCTTCGATGCTCCGCCCGAGCGCGGTCATCTGTCTCATATCATTCATAGCTGAACCTCCGGGTAACGACCGAGCAACGAGCCGCCGAAATCCACCAGACAGGTTTCCACTACCAGCTTGCCGCCCGCGTGGTTCTGACTATGTTCGACGACCTTCTTGCATACCAATGACGTGATACCGACAAGGCCGGCCTCGCGGCACAATTCAAGCACATGGCGAGCGGTATTGGCCTGGCGGATGGCCGCCACCAATTCGTTCGATGCGGACAACTCGGCTGCCAGTGACGCCAGAAACTCCATATCCACTTCCGATCCTGCTGCATGCGTCTGCATCTTGCCGTTAGCCATCTTCGAGAGTTTCCCCATCATCCCGACGATGATGGCTCGCGCGACCCTTCGCTTCGCACATTGTTTGATTCCGACGCCAATGAAATCGCCCACCTGGATAAAGGCCTGTTCCGCCAAATGAGGATACAGCGCCAT